>JAIKVL010000022.1 GCA_024685775.1 Clostridia bacterium
TCTTCCCGAAAGGTCTTCTCTATAAATATGAATAATACGTTTCGCATTGTATCGGGTAATATCATACTCCTCTTTATCGCCGTTCTCTTTATTCGGATGATTGCATGACGCAAAAATCGTAAAACATAGGATCAAAAGTAATAAAATACAAATAATCTTTTTTCCCATACGCACTCCTTTCCATCCGACGCCATACGCGCGCTTTGCGGTTTTCATTATATTATCAAATCTTTACAGTTCCGTCAATATCGGTTTTACGAAGAAGGTCTCGACTTCAAACAAAAAAACGGCGAATGATTTCGCCGTTTTTTATGTCCTTCGCCGTTTTCGCGAGAACAAACGCTTTTATTCTTTTATGTTTTTTTCGACCTCTTCGAACGCGAAACCGAGCGTCTTTGAAGAGTGGCTGTCGCTTCCGAAGACGAACCGCGCGCCCGCATTTTTCAAATAGGTCAGGATCGGGCGGGAAGGATACGGAAACGTGCGATAGCCCCGATGCATCGCGCCCGTGTTGATCTCGAAGGTATTTCCCGCGAGGAGCAGTCGATCCGCCGCCCTTTTCCACGCTTTTTCATAGCGAGGATCGCTCTCGGAAAACAGATTCCCTTTTTCATTGAATTTCGAGATCAAATCGAAGTGCCCGACGATCGCCGCGCCTTTTTTATCCGCGAGCGCGCCGACTTCCTCGAAATAGAGTTCGGCAAGTTTCAAAAAATCGCCCCCGAAGTTCTCTTTCGCCGCGGTGAGAAGGATCTCGGCGGATTCGTCCGCAGGGAGATATTTTTCTCCGATTTTCAGATAGTGGACGGAGCCGATCGCATAGTCGAAACGCGTAAGATCGGTTTCGGAAAAAAGATCCTCTTCGATCCCCGCAAGGACTCGGATTTTCCCTTCGTACTTACGTTTCAAAGCGGCGATCTCATCGAGATAGCGATCGAGCGCATCCTTTTTCATGCAGTAGCTTTCGTCGAACGCCGTGTAGCTGTGATCGCTGATGCCGACGGTTTTGAGCCCTCTTTCGATTGCCGCGAGGACGATCTCTTCGGCTCCGCATCTCCCGTCGCTGTACGCCGTGTGGGTGTGCAGGTCGGAATCAACCATTGGTCATTTTCTCCTGCTTGACCTTCTTATCGATGACGTGGCGAGACGCAAGCTCCTTATGGACGTCTTCGAGAGAGATCCCCATCTGGACCATCAAGACCATGACGTGATAGGCGAGGTCGGCGATCTCGTAGATCGTCTCCTTTTTATCTTCCGCTTTTCCCGCGATGATGACTTCGGTGCTTTCCTCTCCGACTTTCTTTAAGATCTTATCCAACCCTTTCTCGAAAAGGTAGGTCGTGTAGGAGCCTTCCTTTTTCTCGATCTTTCTGCCGACGAGAAGGTCGTACAAGCCCTCGTAGGAGAATTCTTTTCTCTCCTCGCTTTCGAAGACGGGATTCGAGAAGCAGCTCTCGTTTCCGAGGTGGCAAGCGGGTCCGTCCTTCTCCACGAGGACGAGAAGCGCGTCCTTATCGCAATCGGCGGTTATGGAAACGATGTGCTGATAGTTCCCGCTCGTCTCCCCTTTGAGCCAAAGCTCTTGCCTCGAACGGCTGTAAAAACAGGTCAGCTCTTTCTCCATCGAGATCTTCAAGCTCTCCTTATTCATATAGGCGAGCGTCAGGACTTTTTTGCTGACGGCGTCCGCCACGATGGCGGGGATCAAACCTTTTTCGTCAAATTTCAGTTCGTTGATATCGATCATTTTCTTCTCCTTTACAGCCTTGCGGGGATTCCCGCCGCAAGCATTTCCTTTTTCAAATCTTTGATCTCGACCTCGCCGAAGTGGAAGATCGAAGCCGCGAGCCCCGCGTCCACCCTCGGAAGCGTCTTAAACAGCGTTATAAAATCGCGGACGTTTCCCGCGCCGCCCGATGCGATGACGGGGACGTTCACGCTTTCGCAAACGAAAGAAAGCATTTCGAGATCGAATCCCATCTTTACGCCGTCCGTGTCGATCGAGTTCAGGACGACTTCGCCCGCGCCCATATTCACGCAACGCTTGATCCAAGAGATCGCTTCGAGCCCGGTATCTTCCCTGCCGCCTTTCGCGAAGACGCGGAATTCGCCGCCCACGCGCTTTACGTCCGCGCTGATGACGACGCATTGACTGCCGTACTTTCTCGCGGCGGCGGAAACGAGCGAAGGATCTTTGATCGCGCCTGAATTGACGCTGACCTTATCCGCGCCGCATTTCAACACGCGATCGAAATCTTCGATCGAGCGAATGCCCCCGCCGACGGTCAGCGGAATAAAGACTTTCTCCGCCGTCCGAACGAGAATATCGGTAAAAAGTTTTCTGCCCTCGCTCGAAGCGGTGATATCGTAAAAGACGAGTTCGTCCGCGCCGTTCTTCGAATAATACTCCGCGCGCTCGACGGGAGAAGAAACGTCCTGAATGCCGGTAAAATTGACGCCTTTGACGACTCTGCCGTCCTTAACGTCCAAACACGGAATGATCCTCTTAGTTATCATGCGCCACCTCTATCGCTTCTTTTAAGTCGATCGCGCCGGTATAGTACGCTTTGCCGACGATCGCGCCGTACAGCCCCATTTTTTCGAGAGCGCGAACGTCCTCGACGGAAGAGACGCCGCCCGAGGCGACGATCTTCATTTCAAACTCTTTCGACAGTTTTTCATACATTTCGAGATTCGCGCCGCGCATCGCGCCGTCTTTCGAAACGTCCGTGCAGACGATCGTCTTTACGCCCTCGTCCGCCATTTTCGCGAAAAAGTCCGTCAGCGTGTAGGCGGATTTTTCCATCCAGCCTTTGATCGCGATGAATCCGTCCTTCACGTCCGCGCCGACCGCGATCTTTTCTCCGAACGCGCGAACGGCGGAAGAGAGAAAAGCGGGATCGGAAACCGCCGCGGTCCCGAGGATCACGCGATCCACGCCCGCGGACAAATACTTTTCGGCGGTTTTGAGATCGCGGACGCCGCCGCCGATCTCCGCGAAAAGTCCGCTCTTCTTTTTGAGCGTTTTAACGAGTTCGAAATGCGGAGTGGAACCGTCCTTCGCGCCTTCGAGGTCTACGAGGTGAAGATTCTTCGCGCCTTTCGCGGCGAAATCTTCCGCAAAAAAGAGCGGATCTCCGTAAACCGTCATTTGCGCGTAATCGCCTTTATACAGTCGAACGGCTTTTCCGCCGAACAGATCGATCGCGGGGAAAATTTTCATTGTTTTTCTCCTTCGTACTCGACGAACGCTTTCAGCATCTTCAAGCCGACCTCCCCGCTTTTTTCGGGGTGAAACTGACAGCCGAAGATATTTCCTTTTTGCACGCAAGCCGTCAAAGGCGCGCCGTAATCCGCGACCGCCGCGACGCTCTCTTCGCAGTTCGACGCATAAAACGAATGAACGAAATAGACGAAATCGCCTTCCTTGATGTACTTAAAGAGCGGGCAATCCTTCACAAAGCGCAAAGCGTTCCAACCGATATGCGGGATCTTATAGTCCGCGGGGATCACCTCGCCGATCGAGCGAACTTCTCCCGACAAAAGGGAAAGACCTTCGTAAACGCCGTCTTCGAAACTTCTCTCGAAGAGCATCTGCATTCCGAGGCAGATCCCAAGAAAGGGTTTTCCCCTCCGCGCCTCGTCGATGACGACGGGGTACAGTCCGCTTTCTTCGAGCTTTTCGACCGCCGCGGAAAACGCGCCGACGCCGGGCAAGACGATCTTATCCGCGCCGCGGATCGCGTCCGCGCTGCTCGTTACGATCGCATCCGCGCCGATCGCCGCGAAGGATGATTTCAGCGAGAAAAGATTCCCGACTCCGTAATCCACGATCGCGATCATAACACGCCCTTCGTAGAGGGGATCGCCCCTCCGAGAGACTCGTCCACCCTGACGGCTTCTTTGAAACTTCTCGCCGCCGACTTGAACGCGCCTTCGATGATATGGTGAGAATTCTCGCCCGCGAATTGCAGGAAGTGCAAGGTGATCTTGGCGTTACGGACGAACGCGAGCCAAAACTCTTCCACGAGCTCGGTGTCGAACGAACCGACTTTCTCGGTCGGGATAAAAAGCTCGTAGCCGAGATAATCGCGACCCGAAAAATCGACCGCGGAAAGGATCAAAGCCTCGTCCATCGGGAGAATCGTGCTACCGTAACGGGTGATGCCCGCCTTATCGCCGAGCGCTTTATAAAACGCCTCGCCGAGCGCGATCCCGATATCTTCGACGGTGTGATGATCGTCCACCTCGGTGTCGCCCACGCAGGTCAAGGTCAGGTCGAAACGACCGTGCGAAGCGAAAAGGGTCAGCATATGATCCATAAAGCCGCACCCGGTCTGCACGGACGAAACGCCCGTCCCGTCAATATCGAGTTTGAGTTTGATATCCGTTTCTTTGGTTTTGCGTTCGATCTCCGCTTTTCTCATATTCCCTCCGCGACGCGCTTCATCGCGTCGATCAATGCATTCGTTTGCTCTTCGTTTCCGATCGTTATGCGGACGAACGGGCGTAATCTTTCCTTATCGAAATACCGAACGAGGATGCTCTTCTCCCGAAGCGCGCGATAGACGCTTTCGCCCGACAGTTTTTCGTGCTTTACGAACAAAAAGTTCGCCTTGGACGGAAGCGACGAGTAGCCGAACGGAAGGATCTCCTTCGCCAAGCGTTCGCGATTTCTCTCGATCTCCGCGCAATTCCTTTTCGTGTACGCCTCGTCCCGCAGCGCGCCGTAGCCCATCGCCGCCGTCACGCGATTCACGTTATATGGATTGACCGAATACTTCAAAAGATTCAGATCGCGGATCAGCGCGGGACAAGCGACGCCGAAACCGAGGCGCGCGCCCGCGAGCGAACGCGATTTGGAAAAGGTTCGCGTAACGAGAAGGTTCTCGTACTTTTTGACGAGGCTCACCGCGCTTTCCCCACCGAAATCGACGTAGGCTTCGTCCACGACGACGATCCTGCTTCGATCGCTTTCGATCAGATCGACGATCTCGGAAAGCGGCGCGAAGATCCCCGTTGGGGCATTCGGATTCGCGACGACGACCGCGCCTTTTTCTCTTTTTAAGGCGGCAAAGTCGACGGTAAAATCCGCTTTCAACGGGATCTCGCGAAACGCCGCGCCCGCGATCTTCGCATAGACGGGATAGAATCCGTAGGTAATATCCGGGAACGCGAAGCCCTTATCCTTATACGCGTTGAACGCGAGGAACAAGACTTCGTCCGACCCGTTGCCGACGAAGACCTCGTCCTTCGTGATCCCGCAGCCGAGGTTCTCCGCGATCGCTTCGCGAAGGCGAACGCACTCGGGATCGGGATAAAGCTGAGAAAGAGCGAGCTCCTTTTTCCCATCTTCCACCGCGCGCGGCGAAGGCGGGAACGGAGATTCGTTCGTGTTCAACTTGATCAAATTTTGTATTTTCGGTTGCTCCCCCGGCTCGTACGGGACGAGCGAACCGTACGTTTCACTCAGATATTTACTCATTTTCCCAGTCGGATCAGCGCGCTTTCGGCGTGCGCCGTCAGCCCCTCTTTCGCCGCGAAGTACGCGATGTCATCCGCGACCTTCGAGAAGGCGGCTTTATCGTAATAAATAAACTGCGTCTTTTTAATGAAGTCGTCCACCGAGAGCGGGCTGGAAAACCGCGCCGCGCCGGAGGTCGGAAGGGTGTGATTCGGTCCGCCGAGATAATCGCCGAGCGCTTCGGGGCAATACCTTCCGAGGAAAACCGAACCCGCGTTTTTCACGAGGTCGAGGTACTTCGTCGGCTCGTCCGAACAGATTTCGAGATGCTCGGGAGCGATCTCGTTTGCGACCGCGACGCCCTCTTCCATATCTTTAACGAGGACGATCCTGCCGTTATTCTCGACGGAAACGGAAGCGATCTCCTTTCTCTTCAAGCGGGCGAGCTGCGCTTCGACTTCCTTTTCGACGCTCTTCGCAAGATCCTCGGAGGGCGTGATCAAAATCGCGCGCGCGTTCTTATCGTGTTCCGCTTGGGAGAGAAGATCCGCCGCCACGAAAGACGGATCGGATTTTTCATCCGCAAGGACGGCGATCTCGCTCGGTCCCGCGATCATATCGATCGAGACGAGCCCGTAGACCTGCCTTTTCGCTTCCGCAACGTAGACGTTACCGGGGCCGACGATCTTATCCGCCTTTTTGACGCTCTCCGTCCCGTAAGCGAGCGCGGCGATCGCCTGCGCGCCGCCCATTTTATAGATCGTGTCCACGCCGGCGATATGCGCCGCCGCGAGGATCACGGGGTTTATCTTTCCGTTGATCAGCGGCGGGGTCGCGATGCAGACCTCGGCGCAGCCCGCGATCTTGGCGGGGATCGCGTTCATCAAGACGGTGGAAGGATACGCCGCCGTTCCGCCCGGAACGTACAGCGCGGCGCGCTCGATCGGAAGGACTTTTTGCCCGATAAGTTTGCCTTTGCCCGAAATGGAAAAGCCCTTGCGCTTCTGTTTCTCGTGGAACGCGCGGATATTCTTCGCGGCTTTCATCAAGACCTTAAAGAACTTTTTGGGGACCTTTTCGATCGCTTCTTCGATCTCTTCTTTGGTGACGACAAGGCTCGAAAGATCGGCTTTGTCGAATTTGCTTTCATACATAAGGACGGCGGAATCTCCGTTTTCGCGAACGTTTTCGATGATCTCGCGGACGGCGGCGCCGACGTCGGGTTTGGAGACGTCTTTTCCGCTTCTGAGTTCTTGCAAGTACAGGTCGGCAGGTATGATTTTCATAGTGATCCCTCTTTATATCATTTTCGCAAGGCTTGCTCTTAAAGCCTCGATACGCTCGGAGTTGAATTTATAAGCGGATTTATTCGAGATCAGGCGCGCGCTGATCGGAACGATGGTTTCCAGAACTTCGAGATCGTTCTCTTTCAAAGTCTTCCCCGTCTCGACGATATCGACGATCACGTCGCTGAGTTTTAAGATCGGCGCGATCTCGATCGAACCGTTCAAATGGATGATGTCGATCTCGCGACCGAGCTTCGAATAGTAATCCATCGCGATGTTTTTGAATTTCGTCGCGACTTTCAAAACCTTCCTCGGATCGTCGCGGAAGGTCTTCGGAGCGGCGACCGCCATGCGGCACACCCCGAGTTTCAAATCGAGAAGCTCGTACACGTCCGGCTTATATTCGAGCAGGATATCTTTCCCCGCGACGCCGATATCCGCTGCGCCACGCTCGACGTAGATCGCGACGTCGGAAGGTTTTACCCAAAAATACCGAACGCCTTTTTCCTCGTTTTCAAAGATCAACTTGCGGCTGTTTTCCAAGATTGAAGGACATTCGTATCCCGCCTTCGCAAACAGCTCGTACACCTTTTCGCCCAAACGCCCTTTCGGCAACGCTACGTTCAACATTTTCTTACCCTCACAATTCTTTGACTTCGCCGTAACGCAAGAAACTCGGGATCTTTTTCTCCGCGATGACTTTCTTGCCTTTCGCGCGCTCGGCGCGGACGGCTTCCGCGATTTTTCCGACGCTTTCTCCCTCGCGGAAGAGGATCAGGACGTCGACGTCGAGCGCGGAATCCGCTTCTTCCTCGATCTCGTCCAAATAGACGGCGAATCCGACCGCCTTCGACGACCGCTTCATCTTTTTCAGCAAAAGGTCGTACTGCCCTCCGGAAAGGACGGGGCGCGCCACGCCTTTGACGAATCCTTGGAAGACGACGCCGTTATAATAGCGCATATCGTTCATAACGGAGAAATCGACTCTGAGATTCTCATCGCCCGCGACGGAAAGGACTTCTTTCAGCTCATTCACACAGGCAAGATACTCCTTGTCGGAAGAAAGCGCGAGAAGTGCGGGGATCGCCGCTTTCGAAGTCCCGCCGATCCGCATCAAAGACAGGATCAACTTCTTTCCCTCTTCTGACGCGCCCTCTTCTTCGAGAAGGGCTTCCGCGCCGTTTACGTTCTTCCCCGAAAACAGCGCGCGCATTTTGTTCTTTCCGACCTCGGAAAGCCCCGCGATCTCCATCGCGGCGGAGACGATCCCGAGATGGGAGACGTCGAGCACGCATTCCGAGGAAAGGACGCGCAGGCTTTCGAGCGCGATCCCGATGACTTCGGAAAGCTCGTAACTTCCGACGTCGCCGACGCACTCCAAGCCCGATTGCATAATCTCCTTGAAAGCCCCGCTCCCCGAAGCCACGCGATAGACGTTCTCATTGTAATAGACCTTTTTCGCGATCCCGGGTTCGTCCTTCGAATTCTTGACGATCGAAAGCGTTACGTCCGGCTTCAAAGCCATAAGCTTGCCGTTCGTGTCCGTAAAGGTAATGACGTTATCGGACGTCAAAAAGCTTTTGTTTTCGACGTAGGTATCGTATTCCTCGAATTTATTCATTTTGAAACGCAGATAGCCGAAGCTTTCGTAAAGCTTGCCGAGCGCGTTCGAGATTTTTCCGTCTTTCAACACGTTTGTTCCCTCACTTTCCGACCGTTTCCCGATCGTATCTTTACTTTAACGCATTAAAGTGAAAAAGTCAAGCGATCGAACGACGTTTTTCTTATAATTCCTTTATTTGAAAACAAGTCTTAAAAAGACGCGCCCCGCGAAAGGCGAGGCGCGTCGAAAACGCTATCGGTTATTCGGATTTTTTGAGAACCGCTTTCGCCGCGAAACTTCTGACGGAGTTGACGCTGCTTTCCGCGCGCTGGCGGGTGCTGTAACTTTCACCGAAATAACGGATCTGCGAACGGGTGCTCGCTCTCAAAATGAACTTGAAGTTCCCGTTCTTATCCTCGTCGATCGTGTAGATACCGGTTTCAACGGCTTTCTTGAAAGTCTCGATGGCGTTCTTTGCGCCTTGCTCGGACGTGTAGCTCGGGCTTTCGAGGAGAAGCTGACCGTTGTTCGCCTTCAAAAGGAAATGGAAGTTATTGGGGTTCAGTTCGATGATCTCGTACTTACCGCCCGCCTTATAACTCTTTTCCGTGATGGGATCGGGGACGAAGACGGTTGCGGAATCGTTCGCCGCGACCGCGTCCTGATCGGTGTTCTCGACGACTTTGATAATCGCGTTCTGCGCGAAGTTCTTTACGGACTGAATGCTGCTTTCCGCGCTCTGACGGGTGCTGTAACTCTCGCCGTAGTAACGCATTTGCGAACGGGTGCTCGCTCTCATAACGAAACGGAAGCTTCCGTTCTTCTCTTCGTCGATCGTGTAGATACCGCCGTCGACGGCTTTCTTGAAGGTCTCGATGCCGTTCTTTGCGCCTTGCTCGGACGTATAGCTCGGGCTTTCGAGGAGAAGCTGACCGTTATTCGCTTTCAGGAGGAAATAGAAACTTCCGTTTCTTTCCAAGATCTCATACTTACCGACGGTCTTACCATCGGAAGGCTTTTTGGCTTTGATCGGCTTCGGCGCGGGCGCTTCCTTCGCGGCGGCTACCTCCGCTTTCGCGGATTTCTTGGCTTTGGGCGCAGCCTTTTTCTCTTCCTTTACGGGAGCCGGCGCCGCTTCTTCGGCAGGCTCTTCCGCTTTTTCTTCTTCGACGGGCTCCTCTTGGGCTTGCTCTTCGGCGACGGGCGCTTCTTCGACCGCTTCCTCCGCAGACTCTTCTTCGACCGCTACCTCCGCAGGCTCTTCTTCGACCGCTACCTCTTCTTCGGCGGGTTCTTCGGCGACCGCTTCGGGTTCTTCTTCGATCGCGGCTTCTTCCGCGGGTTCTTCTTCCGCCGCCGCGGTGATCTCTTCTTCCGCGGGAGCTTCTTCAACCGTTTCTTCGGCGGGAGCTTCTTCCTCCGCGACTTCGATCACTTCGGGCTCTTCTTCCGCGACCGCTTCTTCAACTACCGCTTCGGGCTCCTCTTCGACCGCGACTTCTTCCTCTGCGGGAGCTTCTTCGACCGCTTCCTCGGCGGGCGCTTCTTCCGCAGGCTCTTCTTCGACCGCTACCGCTTCTTCCGCGGGTTCTTCCTCAACAGCTTCTTCCGCGACGGCTTCTTCGGGCTCGGCTTCTTCTTCGGGCTCCGCGTCATCCGAAACGGGAGCGGATTCTTCGCCGCTCTTATTCTTCTTCTTGCTCGGAACGAGGACGATCACGAGGATCAAAGCGATCACGAGAATAAGGACGATCAACGCGAGAAACAGGTTGTTAAAAACAAAAGTGTTCCCCTTGAAAAAGGCAGGGAGTTTAAGCTTCGTCGCTAAATTCTTAAAAAATTCATTGATAGCAACCATAAAAAAACACCTCTTGAAAAAATTCTTATATAAATAATACAATAAACGCACGCGTTTGTAAAGATGATTTTGAAAAATGAATGCGCGGAAACAGTTAACGAAAGGAAAAAATCGTGTTATAATGACAGAAAACGAAGCAAAAGCGAGGCGAAACGCGCGATATCATTCGCGCGGCGGTAAAAAATGGAAACGAAGATCGGGAAAAACAGAGAGGATATCGCGCTCGGCGCGGAACTGATTCGAAGAGGAGAGCTCGTCGCTTTCCCGACCGAAACGGTCTACGGGCTCGGCGGCAACGCCCTCGATAAGGACGCGAGCAAAAAGATCTACGCCGTCAAAGGTCGCCCGTCCGACAATCCTTTGATCGTCCATTTGACCGAGTGGAAACAGGTAAAAAACGTCGCCTATCCGACCGCGGAAGCCAAGGCGCTGTTCGACGCGTTCTGTCCCGGTCCGCTGACGATGATCTTAAAAAAGCTTCCGATCGTCCCGGACGAGACGACCGGCGGGAGAAACACCGTCGCCCTTCGCTTCCCCTCTCACCCCGTCGCGAGGGAATTGATCGCTCTTTCGGGCGTTCCGATCGCGGCGCCGAGCGCAAACGTCAGCAAACACGTTTCTCCGACTTCCGCTTCTCACGTCTTCGACGACTTAGACGGGCGCATCCCCTTGATCCTCGACGGCGGAAACTCCGAAGTCGGGATCGAAAGCACGATCGTCGATCTGACGGCGGAGACGCCGACCGTCCTTCGCCCCGGCGCGATTACGAAAGAGATGATCGAAAGCGTCCTCGGGAAAGCGCAAAACTTTTCGGGCGAGATCAAAGAAGCGCTTGCACCCGGAATGAAATATAAGCACTATTCGCCCCGCGTCCCCTGCTATCTTTCCGCAAAAAAGAGGATCGAAGCCGCGCTCGCGCTCCTCGCGGAAAAGGGAATCGAAGCCGTCCTCATCGCGAGAGGAAAGACGATCGCGGAAACAGGAGCGAAAAATTTCATTTCCCTCGGGGATTCGCCGAAGGAAGCGCAAAACCGCGTATACGCCGCCCTGCGCGACGCGGAAAAATTCGAGGCGGCGATCATTGAAGAACTGCCCGCGGAGGAAGGCTATTTCGCCGCGATGGATCGAATCAAAAAAGCTACGGGAGGACTGTATTTATGAAACTGATTTTCGTTTGCAGCGGAAACACTTGCCGTTCGCCGATGGCGGAATGCGCCTTTGAAGATATGCTGAAAAAGGAAGGCGTGGAAGGAGTCGAAGTCGAAAGTCGCGGCGTCGTCGCGGCGGTCGGAAAGCCGATCAGCGAGAACGCGGTCAAAGCCCTCGAAAAGAAAGGGATCCCCGTAAAAAAGGATCACGTCGCGACGCAGATCACGACGGACGATATTCTCGCGGCGGATCTCGTCATCTGCATGACCGAGCGCCACAAAATGCGCCTCGGCTGCCTGCCGAAAGTCTTTACGATCGCCCAACTGACCGGTTCGATGGACGTAGCCGATCCCTTCGGCGGCGACGAAGCCACCTACGAAAAGTGCCTTGACGAAATCATTGATGACCTCAAAAAACTGATGCCGATCATCAAAAGGCAGTTGACGCTGTAAGATCGCGATTCCCGAGAAAAACACAACGAATCAAAAAAAACTCAACAACTTTTCTTGTTGAGTTTTTTTACGTCGCTTGAATGCGCCGTTTGCAATCGGAACGCAAGACTCGTCTGCCGCTTACGGATTTAATTGCGCGAAAATCCGCGCGGTTCTTTTGCTTTGCAAGCGATTCTTCGGCAGCGAGATATTATTTCACCTCATACCCCGCCTTCTCGACGGCGTCTTTCAACGCGGAGAGTTCGGCGGAACCGGTGACCGTGGCGGTTTTCGCAATAAGATTGACTCTGACGCTTTTAACGCCCGCAACCTCGGAAAGCGCTTTTGCGACGCGATCTTTGCAATGCTCGCACATCATTCCTTCGATCGTAAGGGTTACTTTGGGTTCTTTTTTGAATAACATAGTTTCTTCCTCCTCTTTTTCTACGTTTTGAATTGCGGGATCGCTTGATTCGATCAAACGCCCGTTCTCTTGCTCTTTTTCGGTTTCGGGGGTCATAAGCGCGCAAGCCCCGCCGCAATCAGCCTCTTCCGCGGGGATCGCCCTTTTATAGCCGTTCAATCGAAGCGCGTTCGTCACGACGAACAGAGAGCTCAGACTCATCGCCGCCGCCGAGATCGACGGAGTCAGCGACAAACCGAGCGAAGCGAATGCGCCCGCCGCGATCGGGATCGCGACGACGTTATAGAAAAACGCCCAAAACAAATTGCCTTTGATTACGCGGAACGTCCTTTTGGCGAGCAGGATCGCGTCCGCGAGAGAACGGATATCGCCCGACCGAAGGACGACGTCCGCCGTGTCGATTGCGACGCCCGTTCCCGAGCCCATCGCGACGCCGACGTCCGCCGACTTCAAAGCGGGCGCGTCGTTGATCCCGTCGCCCGTCATCGCGACGACGAAACCTTTCTCCCGATACTCTTTGGCGATCGCGGCTTTTTGATCGGGAAGGGTTTCCGCGCGGATCTCTTCGATCCCCAAAGATTCCCCGACGACCTTCGCCGCGCTCTCTTTATCCCCCGTGCAAAGGACGGGTCGGATCGAGTGATCGGTCAAGACATCCACCGTCTCTTTCGCGCCCGATTTGATCTTATCGCGAAGGGCGAAAACGGCGAGAAGCTCTTCTTTGCTTCCGAACCAGACGACGGTCCCGCCTTCCGCTTCCTTTCCGAGCTTGATTTCGATCGGATAGGGAAAAAGCGCGGCAGTCCCGATAAAATAGGTTTTTCCTTCAATGACCGCGACCCCGCCTTTGCCCGCGAGATACTCGAAAGAATCGACGGTCTTATCCCCTTTTCCGCAATAGGCTTTGATACACGCCGCCAAGGGGTGAGACGAACGCTCTTCGGCGGCGAACGCAAGCGCGAAGACTTCTGAGTCGGGAAGCGCGCCGAGGTTTTTAAAGAGGACGACTTCGGGTTTTCCTTCGGTCAAAGTCGCGGTCTTATCCAGCAAAACGAGATCGACTTTGCTCAGCGTCTCCACCGACGCCGCATCCTTATAGAGGACGCCGAGGCTCGCGCCTTTCCCCGCCGCCGCCATGATCGCGACGGGCGTGGCGAGTCCGAGCGCGCAGGGGCAAGAGATCACGAGGACGCTGACCCCGTACTTAAACGCGAGATCGGGATTTTTCGTAACGCCGAGCCAAATCGCGAAAGCGAGAAGCGCAAGCCCCGTAACGACGGGAACGAAGACGCCCGCAATCTTATCCGCGACGCGCTGAACGGGCGCTTTGGACGAAGCCGCCGCCCGGACCATACGGACGATGCGCGCGAAAGTCGAATCTTCCCCGACTTTCTCGGCGCGCAGGACCGCAAATCCGCTTTCGATCCGACTTCCCGAAAGGAGCTTTTCTCCGACCGATCGCTCCGCGGCGAGGTTCTCTCCCGTCACGGCGGATTCATCCGCAAAACAAGAGCCGAAGACGATTTCCCCGTCCACGGGAACGCGGTCGCCCACGCGAAGGACGATCTCGTCCCCCGCTTGCACTTCGGATAAAGAAACCGTCTTTTCCTCTTCGCCGATTCGCACGCAAACCGTTTCCGGCATCATCTTCATCAGCTTTTCGATCTCGCTCCCCGTCCGCGCTTTGCTCTTTTCTTCCAAAAATTTGCCGAGCGTGACGAGAGTCAGAACCATCGCGGAAGACTCGTAAAAGACCATATAACCGCCCTTCCCCGCAAAGGTCAAAACCGTCACGACGACGCTGTAACAAAGCGAAGCGAAAGAAGCGAGAGAAACGAGGGTGTCCATATTCGGGACGCCTTTTATAAGCGCGCGAATCCCGCCGAAATAAAACTTCCGACCGACGAAAGAAACCGCAAGCGCGAGAAGACATTGAACGGAGAACGAGACGACCGCGGGCGGCTCGGGCAGAGAAAGCATTTTCCCCATTGAGAAGTACAAAAGCGGGATCAGAAACGCGAGCGAAAAGAAGAAACGGCGTTTGAGAGCCGCCGCCTCGGACGAGCCGTTTTTCGCTTCGCCGTAAGGATAGACCGAATAGCCGAGGGCGCGAACCGCGGCGAAGATTTCCTTCTCTTTTTCATCGCCCCCCGAAAAGGTCACGGTCATGCTTTTATCGAGCAGGGACACCGCGACGCTTTCGACTCCTTCGATCTTTCCGACGCATTTTTCAATTCCGAGCGAACAGGCGGAACACGTCATACCGCCGACGCCGTAAGTCTTTTTCATATCGTTATTATACCACGTTCCTTTTCTTTTTCAAACCCTTATTCGGGAGCTTTCAAAGCCGCGACCATATCGATCTTTTTATTCTTCCGCGCGACGAGTAAGCTGACGAGCAACGAGACGCCGAGCGTCAAAAGAACGGAAACGGTATAGGTCAGAGCTCCGAGCACGAGCCTCATCTCGTACTCCGAAGCGAGCGTCACGAGAAGGATCTTCAAGACCAAGACGCCGAGCGGCAAACCGAGGATCAACCCGATCAACGTCAAAAACAGGTTTTCGCCGACGAGAAGCCCCGCGATCTTTTTATCCTTGAATCCGACGACTTTCAACGTCGCCATCTCGATATAGCGTTCGTTATATCCCATCGTTCCGAGGTTATACAAAACCACCGTTCCGAGGATCACGCCCGCTACGATCAAAAGAATGATCATCAAGTTCATGACCGACATAAAGCTATCGAACGATTTAATGATATCCGCTTTGGATTGAACGCTCTTGATGAAAGGCGACGAAGCGATGCTTTCTTTCTCCGCGGCGGTATAGATCGAATCCGCTTTGTATTCGATCCCGAGAGCGTCCGCATAGGCGTTCGACAGGACGACGCTTTCCGTCAAAGAACGGACGACGCCTTTGATGACGACCTCATATTCTTTATTCTTTCCGAAGGGCGACAGGACGATTACGTCGCCTTTTTTTACAGAGAACTCTTCCGCGAGTCGACTGCAAATATACGCGCCGTCCGCGGGAAGAGTGACGTTCCCCTTTTTCTCTCCGAGGAAACGGACGTTATCGTGCGTCACGTTATAGATTTCCATCGAAATCGCTTTTCCGTCCAGTTCCGCCGCGACCGTCGCCTCGGAATCGCCGTCGTAAGCGTCCAAAAGTGAGCGGACGGTTTCATCCGTTACGTTTGCGGTCAGATAAATGCGCGAATTGTAATTCATCGCGTCATAGTAATAGGAATTTACGAAAGAATCCATCGTGTCTTTCATTCCCATTGCGCCGACCAAAATGACGGTGCACCCGATCACGCCGATCAAACTCATCAGCATTCTCGACTTATGACGAAGAATATCGCGCGTGTTCCATTTCGCGCCGAAGGAGAGCTTGTTCCACGCGCCCGTCCGTTCGAGAAGAACGCGTTTCGCTTTACCGCCCAAGCGGGGGCGAAGGGTCTCCGCGGGACTTTCCGAGAGCGTCTTGCGAACGGAAAGATATCCGACGAGGGTCAAAAGCAGGACGATGACGACCGTCAGGACGGCGGCGAACCAAGGCATATACAAAGTCCACCGCGGCATATCGAAGTACGTCCCCATCGCGCCGTGCGGATTCATTATGATATAGCAGACGAGGTAGCCGATCCCGATCCCGAAGACCGCGCCGATCAATCCGATAAACAAACTCAACGAGGTATAATGCGCCAAGACCGTTTTATCGCGGAAACCGAGCGCTTTTAAGATCCCGATCTGCGTGCGCTCCTTCGCGGCGATACGGTGCATCGTCGTGATCATCGTCAAAACCGCGATCAACAGGAAGACGACCGGGAGGATCGCGCCCATCGATTTTCCTTCCGTCGATTCGCCCATCGCCTCGGCGTAGGAAACCGTTTCGTTTCTCGTCAGGACCAAGGTCGTCTTGGAAAAGGCTTTATTGACGGCGTGTTTCATCTGCTTTTCTCCGAGCGAAGAACGAATATAGATCGCGGGATAACGGGAAAAGCCCGTTACGGATTTATAAAACGCGGGAGAGACGTAAGCGAAGCCGTACCGCTCGTAATCGGGCATCATCTGCCCGGAATCGGGGACGCAGATCAGATACTCCGACGATTTTGCGAGCCCTTTGATCGAGAGCGAATATTTGCGCCCTTCGTAGACGAGATCGAGAGGATCTCCGATCCGAAATCCGTTTGCGGAAGCGAAAGCGTCCGAAAGCCAAACGCCGTCCGCGCTCGTCTCGTCGTAAGCTTCACCGCTCATCAGCTTAAAGAAAGAGACCTTTTCATTGGTGGACACGGTCAACGCGAGAGATTTTTTCCGATCGCCGTCGAGATTTACGTCCGCGGATAAAAACAGCGCCGCTTCGTCCACGCCCTCGATCTCCGCGACCTTTTTCAGATCGGACGCAGAAAAGCCCAAAGGGCTCTCCGTATAGACCCGATAATCGGCGAACCCGGTTTCTTCGAAGAAAGAGCCCGTGTTCTTCTCGATCGCGTACCATTCCATATTGAACCCGATGAAAATGCCGATCCCGATCGCGATCATGATGATCATCGAAAGGAATTGCGCTTTGTATTGTCCGAAGGTTCGGATGAGTTTTTTCTTCAACATATCACCACTCCACTTCGTCCGCGCTCATCGGCTCCTGCTCTTCGACCGAGCCGATCTTTCCGTTTTTAACGCGGATCACGACGTCCGCCATTTTGGCGATATTTTGGTTATGCGTGACGATGACGATGGTCTTTTCATACTCTTTCGCCATCTTTAACAAAAGTTTCAAGACCATAACGCCGGTGTCACTGTCCAAAGCGCCGGTCGGCTCGTCGCAAAGAAGGATCTCGGGATTTTTCGCAAGCGCGCGAGCGATCGAGACCCGCTGCTGTTCGCCACCCGAAAGCTCGGAAGGAAAGTTATTCAGGTGATCGAGAAGCCCCACCTCTTCGATCATCTTCTCGGGCGGAAAGGCGCGAGGCGAAATCTCTTTAACGAGAGCGACGTTCTCCTTTACGGTCAAAGTCGGGATCAAATTATAGAATTGAAAGACGAATCCGACCGTTTCCGCCCGATAGGACGCAAGCTCGTCTTTGGTCAAAGCCGAAAGCTCCTTTCCATCGATCGCGATGCTGCCCTCCGTCGGCGTGTCCAACCCGCCGAGAAGGTTCAGAAGCGTGGATTTTCCCGCGCCGCTCGGTCCCAATATGACGATAAACTTTCCCTTTTCGAGTGAAAGATCCACGCTGTCGAGCGCGCGCTGGATATGCTCGCCGGTTTGATAAATTTTACTGACTTGTTTAAGTTCGATAAGAGCCATAATTTCTCCTTTCAAGGTTATACTGAAAATCGCTCCCGAAGAGGGAGCGGTTTTCGTTTGCTTATTTCCGAATATCTTTTTTCGCTTTTTGGCAGGCAGAGCAACAAGAGCAATCCGAGCACCCGCAATCGCAGGAAGGCTTTCCCTTTTTCTTTCGGACGATCCTTGCCGCGATCACGCCGATGACGATCGCCGCGCAAAAAACGATAAGCAAGATCTCGAATACTTTCATATTACGCCTTCTTCGCTTTCAAAGCGACTTTTTTATTCCAAAGGACGATCAAAGCAACCGCTCCCGCGACCGCCGCAGCCCAAATGAAGGAAGTCCACCACCAAGAACCGATCGTGTAGACCGCCGCAGCGATAACGTAGGAAGCCGCGATCCAGAACACGAGCGTTCCTTTGAAGCGTTTGTCGTCTTGGAGTTCCGCTTTCGCCGTTCCGACCGCCGCAAAGCAGGGGATTGTCGTCATATTGAACGCGATAAACGAGATCAAAGCGGGGACGCTGATACCGGTGGCGAGGACCATCGCTTGAACCGCGTCTATGCCCTCTTCCGCGTCGATGTCCAAGCCCCCGATATTCAGGTTTGCAACGGCGACCAAGCAAGCCGCCAACGTGGCGAACGTAGCGATAACGTTCTCTTTCGCGATGAGACCCGCAACCGCCGCCACAACGAACACCCAACCGTACTCACCGAGCTGACTGCCGAATCCGAGCGGCGTAAACAAGGGTTGCACGAGTTGGCTGATTCCTGCCAAAATACTTTGATTGATCTCTTCGTCTTCGAGGAACTTCCAAGCGAAGGAGAAGTGCGTAAGGAACCAAATCACGATCGTGGAAGCGAGAATGATCGTAAACGCTTTCTTTACGAAGTGTTTGGTCTTATCCCACAAGTGCGCCATCAGGTTCTTGAATTGCGGCGCGTGATAGGCGGGAAGCTCCATAATAAAGGGAGGCGTTTCGCCTTTCAGGGTCGTGGAACGCATCAAGAGCACGGAGACGACCGCCGCCACGATGCCGAGCAGGTACATAAGGAAGGTAATGACGTCCGCGTTTCCGACGTTGAAGTAGGCGACGATCGCGCCCGCTACCGCGGTCAGGATCGGAAGTTTCGCGCCGCAGGAGAAGAACGGGATCACGCGAACGGTCGCGGTGCGTTCTTTTTCGTCCGCAAGCGTCCTCGTGTTGATCATCGCGGGGACGGAGCAACCGAAGCCCATGATCATCGGCATAAACGCGCGACCGGAAAGACCGAATCTGCGGAACATCCTGTCGAGGATAAAGGCGATACGCGCCATATAGCCGCTGTCTTCGAGGATGGAGAAGAACAGGAACAAGACGAGGATCGGGGGCAGGAAGGACAGGACTGCGGAGATACCGTCGAAGATACCGTTATTGATGAGCCCGACCGCCCAAGCGTCCATCGAAGACCCTTCGACGAGTCCGCCGAGCCAACCGAACAGCTCGCCGACGATCATATCGTTCCAAATATTATTGATGATGACGCCCGGTGAGAAGACCGCGCCGTCATATAGGCAAGCGAGCCAACGAATGCCGTAATTCAAAGGCTCTCCTTCTTCGGTCAGGAATCCGAGGTCTTCGAGCGACGGAAGCTTAAAGATCGCGCCGAGGTACAAAAAGTCCTCGCTGAACGTTAAGTGGAAGATCGCGAACAAGATCAAAAGGAAGATCGGAATACCCCAAACCTTATGGGTCATGACCTTATCCGCTTTATCCGAGCGGCTCGCTTGGAATTTTTCTTTATTCTTCTTTTTCAAAGCGGGCGCGAAGTTTTCCGAAATATACTTGTAGCGCGCGTCAGCGACCAGCGCTTCGAAATCGTTTCCGAAGATCTCGTCTTCGAAGGTCTGTTTGAATTCTTCGATCATCGGAAGCGTCTCTTTATGCATTTCCGTTTCGATCGAATCGTTTTCCACGAGCTTGATCGCATGGAACAAAGGATCTTTGACGTTTTGCCCTTTCAACGCAATCTTTACGTCGCCGATCAGGTGCGAAAGCGCGGACTTTTCGAGAACGGTCGCACCCTTTCTTTCCTTTTTGCATTCGGCGTACGCCCTTTCCATCAGCTCTTTCAAGCCGTTTTCTTTGAGCGCGGAGATCTTGACGACGGGGACGCCGAGCCTTTCTTCCAGCTGCTTGTCGTCGATCTTGTCGCCCGCTTTCTCGACCTCGTCCATCATATTGAGAGCGATGACGATCGGGACGTCGATTTCGAGAAGCTGCGTCGTCAGATAAAGGTTACGCTCCATGTTCGTCGCGTCCACGATATTGATCACGCAATCCGGTCTTTCGTCCAAGATATAATTTCTCGCGATCACCTCTTCGGGGGTGTAGGGAGAAAGCGAATAGATGCCCGGGAGGTCGACGATGCCGACGGGTTCGGGACACTTTTTATACGTTCCGGTCTTTTTATCCACCGTAACGCCCGGCCAGTTTCCGACGTGCGCCGTCGAACCGGTCAAACTGTTAAAGAGGGTCGTTTTCCCGCAGTTCGGGTTTCCCGCAAGCGCGAAATTTTTCATTTTTTCACCTCCATAACGACGCAAGCCGCTTCGGTCTTACGAAGCGTCAGCTCATAACCGCGAACGGTGACTTCGATCGGATCGCCGAGCGGCGCCCTTTTTCTCATGTAGATCTCAGCGCCCGGGGTAATCCCCATATCGAACAAACGGCGCTTGATCTTTCCCTCGCCCGCCACGCTTTTTACGGCGCCGCGGTCTCCGATCTCAAATTGCTCCAACGTTTTTTCCATATTACTCTCCTTTTACGCGACAAAGATCTTTGTCGATAAATTACTGTCCAATGCGATCCTACCGTCTTTAATCTTGACGACGACCGTTCCTCCGCTCGACGACAAAACCGTCACCGAACCGTTTACGGTGACGCCGAGGCTTTCGAGGTGCTTTTTCGTCTTTTCGTCCGTCACGATGCGAACGATCGTCAAATTCCGATTGATCGGCGCTAACACGATCGGCATAATTTTTCTCCTTTGGGCGGAAGCTCCGCCGCTTCGATCTCTTCGGATCGTTTTTTTGAAAATATGAACCGAAATTCACATTCACAGTATTATAATAAAACCGCAAAAACAAAATGTCAACGAAAAAGTGAAAAAAATTTCATATTGTTTTCTAAGCGTGCTTTTATATGCACGCACGCGCATATGATCCTATATAAAAACGAGAAGACCGCGCCATATCGAGAAGATTTTTTTCTCCGCGAAAAAAAAACGCAGCGCGCATTTTACGCAACTGCGGTAATCGGTTCTATGAAAAGGGATGCTGTCTCAATCGCGCCCGGCTGCCAGTCGGACGCAGTTATACCCCCCGTCGTAATACCCCCGATCTTTGAGTTCTTCGATCCGCGTAAGGATATGCGGCAAGATCTCTTTATCGCCGATCAGACGATCCAGCTCTTCGTTCATACTCTTTTCGGTCGAATACTCGTTTACGGAATCGCCGAATTCGCGCCCGTGAAGCGCGCCGTAGACTTCGTGACCGCCGATATGCTTCATAAAGAGTTTGGGGATCGGGTAATACGCGAGCTCGCTGGGTTTCGTGATCAAAAGATCGGAAACGGGCATCAAGAGATTCGTGGAATAAACCGCTTTGAAAATATCTTCGTTACAGATCGCGTAGATCCCATCCGTCTCTCCCTCGCGGACGGTGCGGACGAACTCGGTGAATTCGTCGTACTCATTGAAAAAGGTCTTGCAGTTCAGATCGCCGATCTCGGAAACGAGTTTATGATAAACGTCCTCGTGATCGCCGAAATTGATAAACAGCGTGACTTTTTTCTCCTTAACGTAAGGGAGAAGGTGGCGCACCATCGCGGCGAACGAATCGAAGCCCTCCCCCGCGCCGCCGACCGTCATCAAAAGGCGAAGGGGCTTTTCCTCCGCGATGCGAGCGCGGCGGAGATCGTTATCTTCCTTCAAGCGATACAAAAGTTCGTGATCGACGTAGCAACCGACCTCTTTGAGCTCGCTGTCGGGGATCCCTTTCAAGGATTTCTTGTCAAACCCTTCGAGGGTCTTATAGCCCATATAGGCGAAAGACGTCTGGACGGCGTGGATCGCGCCTTCCGAAAGGTGCAATCCCATCGGCCAATTATCGGGGATCGCGTTTACGACGCGCGTCATTCCGGCGTGGATCGCGCCCTGCGAAGGCCAAACGTGGGTCGCGATATAGGGAATATCTTTCGGGATATTCTTGAAGATCGGGACCAACAATTCACTGTTTTTCTGATCTTTCGCGTTATACGAGATTTTTTTGAATCCCTCGCTGTTCAAGGGCTCCCAAATCAATTTATTGAAGATCGGATCCTTTTGCGATAGGCGCGACGCGAAAGAATACATCGCGTTTTGCTTGCGGATCATTTTCGAGCCCGTCGCGTCGAAGGACGCGAGATCGAGCCAATACGGCTTGTAACCGAGCGCCGCCGCGCAGGAAGCCATCGCGATCGAGATGCGATAATGCCCGAAGCCCATGCGGATATTTCCGACGATCAAAGCCTTCTCGTCGAAGGTCTCGTTCTCCTCGCCGAAGACGATATTCTGCGCGCCGATAAAGGACAAAGTGTCGATCGGACGGAACGCGATCTTATAATCCGCGGAAGAATCGTCGCCGTACTTTCTCAGAAATTTCGCCTTGCTGCGCTCCGCGGCTTTGACGGTTTTTTCGCTCATCGGGTTGCCGAAAATTACTTTGGTCCTTTCTTTCATAAAAACTCTCCTTTCTCTTTGTCGTAAACAAGGGCGTGGGGGGTTCCTTCGACCTCGTACCGTACCGAAATGCGATTCCTTTTTCTCAAAAACGTTACGTTCTTCGCCTTTCGGAACAGCACGAACGCGTCGTCCAATCTTTTTTTCGCCCGATCGCCGTACGTCTTCACGTTATCCGAAGTCATAAGGACGTCGCCGAATAAAGCGTTCAAAGTCAGGATCGCGCATTTGGTCTTATCTTTGAGTTTCAGGTTTTCGTCGCGAAGGAGGAAGACGTCCGGATCGTTTCCGAAAAACCTTCCGTTCAGAAAACTCCGATAGATCGTGTTTTGCACCGTCGTCTTGGAAGACGGTCTTTCGCGGTGGAAAAACCGCATATAAAACGCGTCGTCGAAAGACAGCGACATATCCGGTCCGACGCGCATATAATCGAATTTCCCCGCGGCGTTCGTCAAGGTCGCGCCGCAGCCGAGGATCAAGCGATCCGACAGTTTCTCTCTCAGGAAGCGATACGCCTCTTCCGCCGCTCGAGCGCGCGTCTTCCCTTGATAAACGGGAAGGTTCGCCGCGTACAAAAAGTCGAGTTTGAAAAAGTCGAATCCCATATCGGAATAGTACTTCAAACACGTCTCGATATAGGCGAGGACTTCGGGATTTTCGAGATCGAGCGCGTAAAAGCCGCTCCAATTCGAACCGCATTTTACGAACGCGCCCTTTTCATCCCGCTTGAACCACGCCTTACGGTGCCGAAAGAGTTCGCTCTCCTCTTCCGCCACGAAGGGCGCGAGCCAAAGCCCCGCTTTCATTCCGCGATCGTGGATCCTTTTTACGATGGGTTTGAGCCCGTTCGGGAATTTCAAAGGATCCGCCGTGAGCCAGTCGCCGACTTTGGTCTCGAAGCCGTCGTCGATCTGAAAGAGATTGAACCGTTCGTCGAGAGCGTCGAGATCTCTTAAAAGGATCTCTTCCGTGACGTCTTGATAATAGTTATACCAAGAGGTGTACCCGAAGATCTTTTCACGCTCTTTCAAAGGATAGATCTTTTCAAAAGTCGCGAGCCCTTCTTCATAGGAATCGAAGAGATAATAATCCGCGATCGCATAGTTTTCTCCTGCTTTAACCGCCGCGCCTCTTACGTCCGAGAGAAGTTTGATCTTTCCGCTTTTTCTCTCGACTTCGATAATCAGGTAGGCGTTCTCCGCATTTACGCCGAATAGGAAGCGCGAGCGTTTTCCCTTTTCGTAAAAGAGATCGAAACCGTGAAGTTTGCTTTTATCGTAATCGTAGAAGGTATAATCCCCGTAGCGGTCGAACGAGAAGGTATCGACGACGATCCGCGGAACGCGCTTCAAGCTCTTTTCTTTTTCCGAGAGATACCGCTCGAAACTATCCGTCCAAGACTGGTACCCGTTCAAGAAGAAAAGGTCGTCCTTCCCGGGTTCGATTTCCAAAGACGGGATTCGCTCTTCGAAGGAAAGAAGCGTCAGATCCTCTTTCGCGGTCAGAAGAATCGTCCTTCGCGCGCCGCTCGTTCGGAAGGCGAGAGACAGGCATTCGTCCTCGATGAGATTTTCGAGCGAGTGTTCGCCCGCCGCCGTCCGATAGGTCAAAACGAAGCGGTTTTCCATTTTACTCTTCGGGGGTATCCGCTTCCGCGTTCTCTTCGATGGTTTCTTCCGTCTCCTCTTCGATCGCGTCGAGACGAAGCGCGACGCTCTCCTCTTCCGCGGGCGTTTCCGCGGCGGGAACGGGCTCTTTTTTATCGATGATCGACATCACTTTCTTTTCATTATACAGCATCAGGATCAGCGCGCCGATCACGCAGAACGCGACCGCCACGAACGCGACGATCATAAGCCCCAAAGAAGAAGCCGTGATCTCGTTCGCATTTTTGTTTTGCGTCGTTCCGAGGATCGCAAGAGAGGTAAAGACGAGCATCGCGATGGATTGCCCCCACTTCATGGCGAAGGTTCTCGCCGCGAAGAACATTCCCTCGCGGTTCTCTCCGGTGACGACGCCTTCCGCTTCCGCCACGTCCGCGACGATGGACTGCGGAATGATTCCGAGAAGCGCCATCGGGAACGCCGCGATCACGCAGATCAAGATGCCGAAGACCAATCCGGGGACGGCGGGAATCACGCGGATCAACGCGGTAACGACATAAGCGAGCGCAAGCCCGAGGAAGCCCGCGATCGTCAATTTCTTCTTTCCGAATTTCTTGACCATTCCGGACACGAAGGGATAGAAGACGGCGGACAGGACGGTCATACCGCCCATAAAGTACATCGTGTAGCTTTCGTCGATCTTCATCGAGACCTTAACGAAGAACGGAAGACCGGTTTGGAACAAAGTCAATCCGACCCAGTACATAATATCCGAACCGACGAAAACGCGGAAATCGCGGTTTTTGAAGGTGGACGCGAGCGACTTGAACATATTCGCGTTCGAAGGGACGGTATCCACGAATTCCTTTTCTTTCAAAAGGAACGTCGGGAGCAACATCGCCGCGCAGGCAATGACCGCGAGGACGATAAAGCAGACGCGATAGCTCCACGAGAAATCGAGTCCCGCGTCGCGCAGAACGCCCGCAAAGACGAAAGGCGTGTAGGCGAGCAAGGTTCCCGCGAAGAAGGTCAAAGAGATCGCCGTCGAGATAAACATCCTGTCTTCCTGCGTCTTGCCGAATTCCGAGATCAAAGCGTTATACGGCGTGCAGTACATCGTCATAAACAGATAGAACAGGACGATAAAGATCGAGATCCAAGCCACGTTTACGCCGCTGATCGCCTTGACGGGAGCGCAGAACAAAAGCACGGTAACGATCGAAAGCGGGATCGCCGCATATTGCATAAACGGGATGCGCCTTCCTCTCTTATTCTTGCTTCGATCCGACAAACTCGCGATCAGAGGATCGGTGACGGCGTCGAACACGCGGCTGAGCGCGGTGATAAGCCCGAGGATGGTCAAAAATCCCGCGATCACGAGACCGGGCTTGATGAATTGCGTTGCGTTCAATTTGGTGATATCGTCTTGCGTCGGAAGATAAAAAGTCACGAGCCAAGCGTTGATGATGCCGCTGAGCATCGACCAACCGAGTTGTCCGATCGAAAAGATGATCATTTGCTTTTTGCTTAATCTTTTCATAGCTTTTTCAAAAGCCCCCGAAAGGGCTCCTCCTCCTTTTATATTCTCCGTTCGAAGTGAGATCGACCGTTCGTTAATTGTGTTTCAAGGCGGAAAGGATCAAATCCCTCAAAAGCGTTACTTCCGCTTTTTTGTTTACGAGCTCGTCCTGACGGACGATATTGCCTTGCGACGCGAGTTTCTTGCAAAGGGAAAGAAGCGAGTGCGTCGTGGAATAATAGAAAAGGTCGACGTCTTTGACCTCTTTTACGGTCAGATCTCTTCTGCCCTGCTCGTACGCCGCGATGAAATAACTTTTGAAAACGTCCAAATTCTCCGAATATTGATCGAGCCCTTTGACCTCTTCCGAGATGCAGTAGGCGTCGAACTCGCTGAGAAAACGGTAATATTCGACGTGCTCGGTAAAGGCTTTCAAAAACGCGGAATAAAATTCCGAGAGTTTTTCGAAGCCCGTGCCTTCCTGCGAAAGCTTAAAGTATTCGTTTCCGACCGTTTCTTGAAGAAGCGTCGCGCAAGCGACGATCAAGGACGCGCGATTGGTAAAATACCGATAAAAGGTCGCCTCGCCCACGTTCGCCTTCAAAGCCACGTCGCGAATTTTAACGTCATAAATCGACCGCTCGAAAAAAAGGCGAGTCGCTTCCGTCACAATATGCTTTCTTCTGATATCTTTAAACGCCATAATTTCCTCCTTTTCACGTTCGCGTCTCGGCGAACAAACGATAGACTGACTGCCATTTTGATAGACCGCCTATCAATACTGTACCGCATTTTGAGAGTTTTGTCAATATCCGTTTTGAAAATAATAAAAAACGCGCCGCATCTTCGGTTCAAGACACGGCGCGAGGTTAGCGATCAAAAAAGATCTGCGCTTACGCTTTCTTTACGTATTTATCGTAAAACGGAAGGTATTTCGAAGTGTTTTTGAGCATTTGGTTGAAAAGCTCGCGAGCGTCGGCGAGGGGGATCGCCATATTGCCCGAATTGACGAACGCTTCGAAAGCGAGTTCGTAGTTGCCGGTGATCGCGGCTTCAAGGGTAAGCTGCTGCTCGTAGACGACGCGGCGGACGAGCGCGTCCACACCCTTCGGAAGTTTGCCTGCGCAAACGGGTTGGACGCCGCGCGGCGAGAAGGAGGCGTTGGTTTCGACGACGACGCCTTCGGGGAGATCGGGGATCTGACCGCGGTTCGGCATATTGACGTTCGTCACGATCGGACGGATACCGAGGATCGCGAGCATTTGATGCACGCCCTCTTCGCCCGTCACTTTAAGCTCGAATTTCTCTTCGCCCGAAAGGAGTTTCTTGGTCTTGTCGATCTTCTTCGCGAGATCTTCTCTTCTCCAATCGACGGTCGTCAAACCGAATTTCCAAGACTTGACGGTCTCGGGATCCTTCAAGTACCAGTAACCCGGGCAGAACTCGGCGAGATGTCTGTCGCCCGCGGCGGCGATCACGCCGTATCTCTTGAAAAGATCGAACTTGACTTTTTCCGCGCTGACGAACGTATTGTTCATCCAGTGCGTCGAGCTGTCCACGATATAGCCGTCCTCGTAGTGCTTATCGACGAACTCTTTATAGACGGGCATCAAGTCTTCGTTATGATAATGCGCCTCGGTGATCCAAGTAAAGTGGTTTACGCCGACGACGTTGATATTGACGTCTTCCCTTTCGAGGAACTTGCCGTACTTCTCTTGATAGGCAAGACCGAGAATCTTTTGCGTCCCGAAGACTTCGTGGCAGCAGCCGAACGCTTTGATCTCGGGATAATAGGCGTACAACGCGGCGGTGCAAAGCGTCATCGGGTTCGTGTAGTTGATGACCCATGCGTTCGGGCAGTAATCGCGAATGCCTTCCGCGAATTCCTTATACATCGGAAGGGTGCGGAGCGCGCGAACGATACCGCCGGGGCCTACGCTGTCGCCGACCGATTGATAGATCCCGTACTTTTCGGGAAGGTGGACGTCGCTCGCCATCTCGTCGAAGGTTCCCGGGAGAATGGAGATCACGACGAAGTCCGCGCCGACGAGCGCTTCTTTCAAGGTCTTGACTGCTTTATAATGCCATTTTCCGAGGACGTCCTCTCTGTCGTAAATGCCGTTTCCGATCGTCTCGTTCGCTTTCGCCGCTTCGAAATCGATATCATACAGATAGACGCTTCCGCTCATTTCATCCGTTTGCGCAAGGTCGCTCATCAAGCCGCGCGCCCAGCCTCTCGAACCGCCGCCGATATAGGCGATCTTTACGTCTTCCGCTTTTTTACCGTTATCAACGTATTTCATAACAAACTCCTTTTTTGTTTTGTACTCTCATTATACACCCGCTTTTGCCGCTTATATATATAAAAAATACCAATAACCCGCCGAAATTACATATTTATTATAAATTCTTTGCGCGTCCGCTCTTGACAAAAGCGCGCGGCAAGGGTAGGATAAAGATATGGATAAGCTGTTGAAGATCGAAGAACTGTCCAATCCGAACAATATGGCGATGCCGAAGCTGCACGCGCACCCCTATTTCGAGATCTATTTTCTTTTCGAGGGGAAGCGCAGTTTCTTTTTCGACAATTCTCTGCGCGCCATCGAAGCGCCCGTCCTTTTGGTCGTCCCGCCCTACACCATGCATAAGACCGAAGGCAGTGCCTTTCGCCGCGTCAATATTTACGTTACGCCGAGCCGCTTGGACGAATTCCAGCGCGACCTTCTCTCCGCCGTCTCCCTTTCGGTCATCAAACTGACCGAGACGCAAAGAGACGAGCTTCTGTCCGTCCTTCGAAAGGAAGCGGACGTTCCCCCTTCCGACCCGCACTACGCCGAGATCCAAAACGCGAAGTTTTCCTATTTTATGCTTCTTCTTTCCGAGATCGAAAAAGGGATCGCACCGCATAACGCGAAAGGGGAAGAACTCGCGCCCCTCGTCACCGCCGCGGTCAATTACCTGAACCAAAACTACGGCGACGAAGTGACCTTGGACGAGCTTTGCCGCGCCCTCTTCACCTCGAAACAGACCTTGATCTATAATTTCAAAAAGCATCTCGACGTCTCGCCGATGAAATACCTTTTGAAACTGCGCCTGACCAAAGTCAAAGAGCTCCTCGTTACGACAGACGAAACGATCGAATCCATCGCCGAACAGACGGGCTTTTCCTCCGGGAACTACCTGACTTTGATCTTCAAACAAAAAGAGGGGCTTTCCCCCTCTCAGTACCGCAAAGAAAACAAGGATTTCTTTTTGCGGTAACATTTTAAGCCATAGCAGCGTTATAATCATTCACACTTGCCGCAACGACAATAACCATCATTATAATAAAGCAAATGATCGAGAACGCCGAAATACAGATCGCAGCGATCGAAAATCCTTTCCCGTCTTTCAGTTTTTTCGATTGAACCAACCCGATTATCCCCAAAATCAGCCCGGGGATCGAAAAGAAAAACGATAGTATAAAACCAAGGAGCGCAACAGCGTTCTTTTTCTTAACTTCGGGTTCATTGCCCAAACTTCCAACCGCGCATCCGCATTTTACGCAAACGACTGCTTCATCAACAAGTTCCGTTCCGCATTTCGAACAGTATTTCATAAACGCTCCTTTGAATTGTACAGATTTTGTACATTTTTCTTTATTGTAGTACAGATTTTGTACAATGTCAATAAATCAAAGGAGAGGTTCTATGGAGATCGGAAAAAAACTCAAAGAGTTGCGTTTACAAAACGATCTGACGCAGGAAAAACTTGCCGCTCTTCTTTGTATATCCCGCGTAAATTACACGCGCTATGAAACGGGGAAAGTCCGCCCCGATTATGAAACGCTCTTGAAGATCGCAGATTTTTACGATATCAGTTTAGACGATTTTTTCGACAGAAACCGATAATTATTTCAGCAACCGAACCGGTCCGAAAAGTCCGCCCGACAAGGACGATTTATGGAATTTGCGCTCGACGGGGAGATAGCGGGTCAATTGGTTTTTCTTATATTTCTTAAACGATCTCGTATGCTCGAATTCGTTCGCCGCGCTGTTCGTCACGCGGACGACGATCTCGTTCTCTTCTTTCAAAAGCTCTTTCGGAAGTTCGATTTTATAGGGCGGCGCGATCAACGTTCCGACCGAAACCCCGTTCAAAAAGACTCCGCAGGAATAATCCACCCTGCCGAGATCGAGGAAAAGCCGCTCGGGGATCTCGGGCAATGAGAACGTCGCGCGGTATTCTCCGCTCCCCGAATACCCCTTGCCGACGATCTTTCGCCAATCTCCGAGTTCGACGGGGCGAAAAGATTCCGAGAAAGTCTCTTTTCCGAAGTCGTCTTTCCCGATCACGAAGCGTTCCGTTTTGCGGAAGGAAAAATCCGATATGGGGACGGACTCATCCCCTCTGAAAGGCTCTTCGCAAGGAAGTTTCTCTTCGGTAATAAGCAGCGCCGCGATCTCGCCCGAGCAGAGCGTCAGCGAAAGTTCACCGCCCGTTTTCGGCGCAAAAATTTTCCCGACGAAGGGATCGATCCGATAGCATTTCTTTTCGGGCAAACGCACGCGGCAGGTTTTCGCCTCCGCGCTTTCGTTCATTAGGAAAAAGAATTCGCCGTTCCGCGTCTTGCTTTCCGCGAGAGAAACGCCCTCGCCTTCGATTTCAAGCGACGGAGAAAGCGCGTTCAGGGCGAGATCGAACGCCGCGCCTTTGATCTCCCGCGCGTTCTCTTCTTTCAAGCAAAGGACTTTCCCGCCCTTTTCCGCAAACGCTTCGAGCGCGGAAACCGCCTCGGGAGAAAGGAATTCGCATGGCGGGAGAACGACCGCTTCGTAACGCGCGCGCCCGATAAAAAGCGCGCCTCTTTCGGCGAAAGCGGACGCCAAGCCGTCGTCCGAGAGAATGTCGAAGGAAATTCTTTTTTCTTCGAGGAGTTTTCCCGCGGCGAGATAGGCTTCGCCCTTTTCCGCGAAGTCGCCCGCATAGGCGTCGCGCAAAGGATAATACAGGGCGACGGGCGCGACCCGTTCTCCGACGGAGAAAAGATAGGAAAGCCTTTCGGCGAACGCGTTGAACGCCGCGAGATCGCGATAGCAGCCGTGCGTCTCGGAAAAATGCGGGAGTTCGCCCGTCCTCAAAAAGCCCGTCCTCCCGTAAGAGAACATCATCAAATTATAGAGATTGATCCCGCGCATCGCCTGAAAGGAAAGGACGTAGCGCATTTCCTCGAAAGTCAGCCCGTTCCCGTAAACGGCGAAAGATTCGGTCAGCGCGCGGCGATTCCCCTTTTGCGCCGCCGCGGAAGACGCGAGACGCGGGAAAAAGCCGTTCGCACCCTTGGAGATCTCTCCCTTTCTCGGCGGAAAGATCTGCCGCCAAATCGCGTCCACGCCGGGGACGTCGAGTTTCCCGAGCGCGCGAAGGAGATCGAACGAACCGCCGGACAAAGCGCCGTTCGCCTCGTCGTCCTTATCGAAATGCCCGAGGAACAAAAGCCCGCGCTTTTCGCACCAATCCTTTTCCGTTTGCAAATAATTCTCCGCAAAAAGTTCAGCGCAAAGCGTCAGATACTTGATGCGGATCTCTTTTTCTTCGCGGGTCTTCGGCTCGAACAGCGCGGGAAGATAATCCCGAATATCGAATCCGAAACGGGCGAGGAACCGTTCCGCGATCTCTTCGCGATACGGGAAGGGGCGCGGCGCGGTGGGTTCGTCCGTAAAGACGGCGGTGATCGTCTCTCCGAAGAAATCGCCGACGGCTTTTTCATAAGCGTCGTGCGTCAAAGAGAGAAAGGTTTCCGCGCTTTGTTTTTTGGTCAGGTCGGGGATATTCGCGCTGTCTCCCCCGCTTTCGATCCGTTCTTTATAATACTCCGTGATCTCGGTTTTTCGATCGAAGCGATCGCCCTTTCGAATTCCGGCTCGATCCTTAAACGCCGCGACCGCATCCGCGGACGGCAGATAAGGTTTTCCCTTTCGAAGAGCGCGGGAACGAGCGCGCAAAACTTCGCGCGCAAGGGTCGGATCCTTTTTTACGACCGCGCCGCAAGCCCCGCCGGACGGCCATCCGCCTTCGTCATACAGCCAAACGTCCATTCCCGCTTCTTTCGCTTTTTCGAGCGCGAAACGGTACTCGGCGAAAAATCCGTCCGACAGATAATCGGGCGAAAGCAGAGTCGGATGCGCTTTCGGGCGAAAGGAAGAAGGAAGCGGCAAGACGTAAAACCGCTTGATCCCGAGGCGGCGCATTTCTTCGATCTGCCGCGCGGTCTCCTCTTTCGAAAGAGGCGCGTCCCAAGTCCAAGTGTAGACGGGTGAAAAAGAAAGAGAGGGAGAAAAGAATTCTTCCGCGGAAAACGTTCGAATTGCGCCCTCTCTTTTCTGCATTATTTCAAATTCAAAAAGTCTTTGCGATAGTCGACCTTGAAAAGTTCGGCAAGCTTGACCATATCTTCGTCCTTGATCGTGTTCAAGCGGGGAAGATGCGCGGTCAGCATATAGATCTGCGCCGCTTTTTCCACCGTCTCGATCAATCCGAAGGTCTCGTCCATCGTCTTGCCCGCGCCGTAGACGCCGTGAAGCGCCCAAACGACGACGCGGAATTCTTTCATTTTATTCGCGGTCGCGACGCCGATGTCGTTCGTCCCGCAAAGCATCCAAGGCAGGACGCCGACGCCGTCCGGGAAGACGACGATGCACTCGGTACACATTTCCCAAAGGGTGTGGGTAAATTTCTTTTCGTCGAGCTCGTGGACGTAATTCATCGCGAGAAGGTTGGTCGGATGGCAATGCATAACGACGCGGTTCGCGGGGTCTTTTTCGAGCCTCGCGATATGGCTCATCATATGCGCGGGGAACTCGGACGTAAAGCGTCCGCCGTCCTTATAGCCCCAAAGAAGCTCTGCGGTCGTTCCGTCTTCCGCGATGCGAAGGACGCCGAGATTGGTCTCGGGATCGTCGTCCACGTTCTTGAAATACTTGCCCGTTCCCGTGACGATAAAGTACTTTCCGGCAAGGGCCGCGGCGTCGAATCCGGTCGGGATGCGGCGCAGGACCTTTTTCGGATCGAGGTACTTTTTGACTTCGCTTTCATCCAAAAGATAGCTGATGTTGCCCCCGTTTCTCTCGTCCCAACCGAGGCGGTACATATTGGCGGTGGTTTTGCGCATCTCCGTTACGAACGGCGCGGTCATGATGTCTTTCATTATTTTCTCCCCCTTAACGCGGTTTCTTCATAGTTTTTGACTTCGGAATAGTAATCGTCCGAAAGGTTTTGCCTGTCAAGGTATTCTTCCCAAACGTCTCCGAACGGCAAGGTCTTTACCCTCTCCTGCAAGAACATAAGTTCGGTAAATTTTCCTTCGTCCTGCAACGTTTTGAGTTTTTGATTCGGCAAAAGCAGGGCGTACAGGAGCGCCTTTTGCATCGCGCGCTGACCGGTCACCCAAGCGGAAATGCGGTTGATCGACGCGTCGAAATAATCAAGCCCGATCAAGACTTTTTCGGTCGCGCCGTTGCGAACGATCTCTTTCGCGATCTCTTTGAGTTCGTCTTCGAACAGGACGACGTGATCGCTGTCCCAGCGAACGGGGCGCGTCACGTGCAAGGCGACTTTATCGTAAAACGCGAGCAGAGACGGGATCTTATCCGAGACGACTTCGGTCGGATGATAATGCCCGTTATCGAGCAGGCAGCAAATGCCCGCCTTGGCGGCGTAGTTTTGATAGAATTCGTTATTTCCGACGGTGTAACTTTCCACGCCGATGCCGAAAACTTTGCTTTCGACGGCGGGGATCACCCATTTTTTATCGTAATTCGCGAGCATCTCGTCGAGGGACTTTTTGAGGCGAAGGCGAGGTCCGAGGCGATCGGACGGAACGTCCTTAAAGCCGTCCGGAATCCAAATATTGACCAAAGCGGGCTTACCGAACGCCTTCCCCATTTCGGCGGCGATCTCCAAGCTTCTCTTGCCGTGCTCCACCCAGAATTTTCTCGTTTCCTCGTCGGGCGAGGACAAAGAAAGCCCGTCTTTCATCTTCGGATGCGCGAAGAACGTCGGGTTGAAATCGACGCCGTCCAAGCCGAGTTTCTTCGCGAACTCGACCCATTTCTCGAAATGCTTATAGGTATAGCCGTCGCGATCGACTTTGCCCTTATCCTCTCCGAGGAAGGCGTAGCAAGCGTGGACGTTCAGGCGTTTTTTACCCGGCATCAAAGACACCGCTTTTTCGATATCGGCGAAGAGTTCTTCGGGCGTGCGGGCGCGATAAGGATAATTTCCCGTCGTCTGGATCCCGCCGGACAAAGAATCCGCGCCGTCGAATCCGATCACGTCGTCCCCTTGCCAGCAATGGACGGAAACGGGGATCTCTTTCAGAGCGGCGAGCGCGGCTTCCGCATCTACGCCGAAAGACTTGTAAATCTCTTTTGCGCTTTCAAATCTCGTCATAGTGAATCTCCTTAATCTCAAATGAATTGTTTATGATTTCGCGCGCGGACGCGAGATCTTCGATCTCCCCCGTCGCGATCCTTTGCATGATTGCGTTTCCGATCGCGGTGGCTTCCACCGGACCCGAAACGACCTTTTTCCCCGTCTCTTTCGCCGTCAGGCGGGACAAGAGTTCGTTTTGACAGCCGCCGCCGATGATATGAAGACAATCGAATCTTTTCCCCGAGATCGCTTCGAGTTCGTTAAGCGCGGCGGCATAGCCTTTCGCGAGGGAGCGGAAGACCGAATAGCAGGTCTCGCCGACGCTTCTCTCTCCGATTCGGCTTCGGACGGCTTCGAGCATACTTTCGGGCGCGAGAAAGATCTCGTCCGAAACGTCGAAAACAGCGTCCGTCGGTTCCTCGGCGGCAAGACGCGCGAGTTCGGAGAAAGAATAGGCGTCGCCGAGTTCCTTTCGGATCTGCTGGACGATCCAAAGCCCGATGATGTTCTTTTGCAGGCGGAAGGTAAAATTCAAACCGCCTTCGTTCGAATAATTGCGGCGCATCGCGTCTTCCGAGACGGTCGCGAAGGGCATCTCCGCGCCGAGAAGCGACCAAGTCCCCGAAGAAAGATAGGGAGACCCGTCCTGAACGGGAGCGGCGAGGACCGCGCTCGCGGTGTCGTGCGTGGCGGGCAAAAGGACGGTCGGCTTATAGCCGATCTCTCGCGCGATCTCTTCTTTGACTTCGCCGACGACGCTCCCGGGCTGCGAAAGCGAGCCGAAGAGCTTTTTCGGGAAACCGAAAGAAGACAGGATGGTTTCATCCCATTCGTGCGACGCGGCGTTCACCATTCCGGTCGAAGTCGCGTTCGTGTATTCTTGTTTTTTGACGCCGGTCAGAAGGAAATTAAAGTAATCGGGAAGCATCAAAAAAGTTTCGGTTTCCGAAAGGCGACCCGTCTTTTTATCGTCCGCGAGTTGATACAGCGTGTTGAACGGAGCGTACTGAATGCCCGTCCTCCGATACAGCTCGGAGAACGGAAGAACGGCGTGCGCTTCCTCTTTGATCGCCGCGCCGCGCCCGTCTCGATAGGAATAGACGCCGCCGATCGGCTTATCCTCTTTATCCAAAAGCGCGTAGTCAACCGCCCAAGTGTCGATCCCGACGTAGGACGGCGTAAAACCCTTTTCTTTTGCGGCTTTGAGCCCGTTTACGATCTCGGAAAAAAGAGCGTCCGCGTTCCAAAAAAGCCGCCCGTCTTTCTTCTCCGCGCCGTTCGGGAAGCGATAGACTTCACTCAGACGGAGTTTGCCGCCTTCCAAACGCGAAACGATATGCCGCCCGGAAGACGCCCCGATATCGATGGATAAATAAATCTTGCTTTCGCTCATTTTCGAACAAAACAATTCTTTTTCGCGAGGATCAAATACGCAAACAGCGAATTTGCCCAAGCGAACCAAGGACGGGTGTAGACGGAAGCGTCGTCCTTATGCACGCCTTCGTGAATATAACCCGTTCCGTCCGTCGAGTTTACGATCATTTCGACGAGCGAGCGGACTTCGCCCTCGTCGTCCGTCGTCAATGCCTGAATGATCAAAGAAAGCGGCCAGACGTAATCCTTCGGCGTATGCGGACTTCCGACGCCCGTCAGGCATTTCCCTTTATAATAGAAAGGATTTTTCTCGCTCAAAATAAAGTCGCGCGTGTTTTGATAGATCTCGTTATTCGTAAACGGATAGCGATAGTACGGGATCGCGAGAAGGTTCGGGATATTCGCGTCGTCCATCACGTTAAACGAGCCGAGCCCGTCCGTTTCGAGAGCGTAGATCTTTTTGCCGTCTTTTTCGGTCACGCCTTTTTCTTCGATCTCCGTTTTCAGTTTTTCCGTCCATTCGCGACACATCGCGGCGCGGGGCGCGTCGCCCTTTTTCTCGAAGATCGGCGCGAGAGAATGCAAAACGGAGCAAATAAACATATTTCCGGGGATATAATAGCCGTAAGTGCATTTATCGTCGCTCGGGCGATAGCCGGACCAGACGAGCCCGCCGCCCGAAACTGGCGTCCCTTTCCCGCACCAACGCGATTCGTCGCGGTTTGGGATCTCGTGATAATATTCGGACTTTGCTGCGTGATCCCTCTCGATGGAAAAGACGATCATCATTTCGTCGAACGCTTTGAAGAAAAGCTCGTCGAAGATCGAGTCGTCTTCCGTCTCTTCATAGTAGCGGATCGCGAGGAAAAACGGATAGCACAGAGAGTCCAATTCGAATTTTCTTTCCCAAACCCACAAAGAAGGCTTCGGAAGATCCCGCGTGTGTCCGTTTCCGTTCGCGGAACGGTTGAACGCGTTTGCGTAAGGATCGATCAAGATATAACCGAATTGCTTTTTCAGGACGCCTTTGATCAGCGCGCGGACCTCTTCGCATTTCTTCGCGAAAAAGAGATACTGCATGACCTGTGCCGCCGAATCGCGAAGCCACATCGCGGGGATATCCCCCGTCAGGACGAAAACCGATTCGTCCTTCTCGAAGAAGGTCGTCGTGTGGATCGTGTTGAAGAAACATTTCTCGAAGGTTTGCTTCAAGCGGTCGTCCGAAAGGTCTTTTTCGAATTCGCGAACGAGTCTCAAAAGAGGCTCGAAGCGCTCCGCATTCATTTTACTGTCGATCGAACTGATCCTCTCTCGGACCGTTTTGCTTTTGCACATATTTTTCCCCTATGCGTTCGTCTTATCCGCGCGGCAGGTCTCGATCAAGATCCTCTTGATCCAATTCTTTAAGCCGCTCGTCAATAATTTCTTATCGAGTCTCCAAGCCCAGTTGTCGTCGCTGACGAGAGCGGGCGTGTTCATTCTGCTTTCTTTCCCGAGCGCGAGGAGATCCTGCATCGGGCAAACTGCGAGGCGCGCTCTCGAAGCGAAAAGCGTCTCGATCGCGGTCTTAGTCAAAGAAACGTTATTATTCAGGCGCGGGCGAACGGAGAAGATCCTCGCTTGCGTCTCGATATCCGAAACGGCGGTCTTTCTTTGCGAACCTTTGAGCTCGTCCAAATGCCCTTTGAACGGCATATTGTCGTGCGTTCCCGTGTAAGCGACGGCGTTCTCGACGTAATTCGAGGGCTTATGCTCATTCCACGGGTCGCCGTCCAAGCCGAACTCGAAGACTTTCATTCCGGGATATCCGGTCTTGCGCATCATTTCGCGCAAACTGTCATCCACGAAGCCGAGGTCTTCCGCCACGATCGGCGCATGCTCGAATCCCTCGAAAAGAGCCGCTCCGGGGCCTTGCATCCATTTGCCGTTTCTCGCGTTCGGCGCGCCGCTTTCGATCGTAAAGAAGCGATCCAAGCCGCGGAAATGGTCGATACGCAGGATATCGAAGATCTCGAAAGAGCGATGCAGGCGCTCGTGCCACCACGCGTAACCGTTGCTCTTCATCTGCTCCCAATCGTAAAGCGGGTTGCCCCAAAGCTGTCCGTCCTCGTTGAAATAATCGGGCGGGCATCCCGCGACGAGGGTCGGTTTGCGATCTTCGCCGAGCATAAACATTTCGGGATGCGTGTACACTTCGACGCTGTTCAGCGCGAGATAGATCGGCGCGTCGCCGAGGATCTCCACGCCCTTTTCGTTCGCGTACTCTTTGAGGCGCATCCACTCGGTGTGGGCGAAATACTGCGTAAAGACGTAATAGAGATAATCGTCTTTATGCGTGGCGACGAATTCTTCCGTCCGCTTTTCGTCATAGACGTCGTAGCCGTCCGGCCATTCGTAAAAAAGTTTCCCGTCGAACGCCGAAAGCAAAGCGCAGAACGTCGCGTAAGCGCGATACTCTCCTTTTTCTTCGAACGCGACGAACGCGGGATCGTTTTTATCAAAGCGGGAAAACGCGAGGCGAAGCAAGCGCGCCTTCTCTTTCTTCATAAAATCGTAATGAACTTTGTCGGTCGAATACGGGGGAAGCTCTTCCTTTTGCAAAAGTCCCTTTTCGATGAGTTCATACAAATCGATATACAGCGGATCGAACGCCAACGCCGCGACGGATTGATAGGGAGAATTCCCATCGAGCGTCGGAGTCAAAGGAAGGACCTGCCAAACCGCGACGCCGCAAGACGCCAAAAAATCGACGAACGCATACGCGCCCGGACCGAACGTTCCGACGCCTTCTTCGGAAGGGAGCGCGGAAACAGGCAACAAAACACCGGCTTTTCTATCCATATAATTATACCTCCAAACGGATCATATCTTCGTTCGTTTCGCGACGAACCGCAATTCTGTCTTTTCCTTTTTCGACCCAAACGATCGCAGGACGGGGGATCCTGTTATAATTCGAAGCCATCGAGTAATTGTACGCTCCCGTGCAAAGCACCGCGAGGAAATCGCCGCGCTTCGGCGTGGGGAGAGCCACGTTCTCCTGCAAAATATCGCCGCTTTCGCAGCAACGCCCGACGACCGAGCAAATAAAGTCCGCTTTTTCGCCCGCCTTATTCGCGAGGACGACGGTGTACGGCGCTTCGTAAAGCGCGTAGCGGGGGTTGTCCGGCATACCGCCGTCCACCGAAACGTAACTCTTATAGCCTTTGATCGTCTTTACGCTGCCTACGGTATAGACCGTCAATCCCGCGTCCGCCACGAGAGAACGACCGGGCTCCAAAAGGATTAAAGGAAGCGACGTCGAAGCCGCCGCCGCGCGAAGTTTGATCGCTTCCGCCATCTCCTTGATGACCGCCGCGTAATCGAGCTCGACTTGCCCTTCGACATATTTTACGCCGAGACCGCCGCCGAGATTCAGGATTTTCGCCTCGAATCCGGTTTGCGCCTTAATATACGCGATATAGCGAAGCATAACGTCCGCCGCCTCGGTGAAAGGCTCGGTATCGAAGATCTGCGATCCGATATGGCAATGGAACCCCATCAAATCGATATTCTTCATCGAAAGCGCGAGGCGGGTGATCTCTTCGGCTTGTCCGGTCTCGATCGCGGAACCGAACTTGCTGTCCACGCTGCCCGTGACGATCGCTTTATGCGTGTGCGGATCGATCCCCGGCGTGATCCTAAGAAGGATCTTCTGGCGCTTCCCAACTTTTTCGAGATAGGATTGAAGCGCGCGGAGCTCGTCCTCGTTATCCACGACGAACGTTCCGACGCCGTGATCCACCGCGAACGCGATATCCGCGTCCGTCTTGTTGTTTCCGTGGAAATAAGCGAGCGAAAGATCGAATCCCGCCTGCTCCGCCGTGTAAAGTTCGCCGACGGAAACCGCGTCCATTCCGATCCCTTCCTCTTTCGCAAGGCGATAAATATCCTTAAAGCAAAGGGCTTTGGACGCGAAAAGAGGTAAGCTCCCCTTTCCGAAGTTCTCTTCCACCGCCTTTTTATAGACGCGGATATTGCGGCGAACGCGCTCCTCGTCCAAAAGCATCAAAGGCGTTCCGTACTTTTCGGCAAGCGAGACGACGTCCGCGCCGCCGAACGTAAGATGCCCTTTTTCATTGATCCCGAGATTGGTGTGTAACATTTTTTCTCCTTTCTTTCGTTTATCGTAACGCGATCGGACGAACTCAAAGGATCGTCTTCAAACGCGCGACAGCCTCTTCCGTGTCCTCTCTGCTTCCGAAGGCGGTCAAGCGGAAATAGCCCGCGCCCGCGTCGCCGAAACCTTCGCCCGGCGTTCCGACGACCTGCACCTTTTCGAGCAGGAGATCGAAGAATTCCCAGCCCGAAAGTCCGTTCGGGCATTTGAGCCAAATATACGGGGAGCAGACGCCGCCCGTGTGCCAAACGCCTTTTCCCTTCAAGCAGGAAGAGATCAGGCGAGCGTTCTCCATATAGTACTCGACGAGCGCGGAGCATTCTTTGACGCCCTCTTCGGAGAGAGCGGCTTCCGCGCCGCGTTGCACGGGATAGGAAACGCCGTTAAACTTCGTAGCCTGACGGCGCGCCCAAAGTTTCTTCAAGGAAAAGCCGCTTTCGGTTTCGAGCGCGGCGGGGACGACCGTCCAAGCGCAACGCGTCCCGGTAAAGCCCGCGGTCTTGGAGAAGCTGCAAATCTCGATCGCGCATTTTTCCGCGCCCTCGATCTCGTAGATCGAATGGGGATAATCGCCGTGGATAAAGGCTTCGTAAGCGCTGTCGAAGATGATCAAAGAACCGCTCGCGAGCGCGTAATCCACCCACGCTTTGAGCCCCGCTCTGTCGTAGGTCGCGCCGGTCGGGTTATTCGGCGAGCAGATATAAATGACGTAGGTTTCGCCGTCGAGGACGTCGGGCGCGCCGAGGAATCCGTCCGCTTCGCCCGCTTCCAAAAGCTCGATCTTGTTTCCGCTCATAACGTTGCTGTCCATATAGACGGGATAGACGGGCGACGGGATCAGAATCGTGTTTTTGCCGAGGATGTCGACGATATTGCCGACGTCGCTCTTCGCGCCGTCCGACACGAAGACGTCCCCCGCTTGGACGCTTACGCCTTTACGCTTATAATACGCGGCGATCGCTTCGCGCAGAAAATCGTGACCGTACTCCGGCGGATAACCGCGGAAAGTCTCTTTGACGCCCATTTCCGCGACCGCTTTTTCCATCGCGCGAATCACGACGGGCGCGAGCGGAAGCGTTACGTCGCCGATGCCGAGGCGAATGACTTTTTTATCGGGATTCGCTTCTTTATACGCTTTGACTTTCTTTCCGATCTCGGAAAAAAGGTAGCTCTCTTTGAGCGCGGCAAAATTTTCGTTTACTTTAATTTTCATCATAATTCATACACTCCTTCGTACACTTTCGTCGCGCCGCCTTCCATCGTCACGCGATAATCTTCGGAAACGGTGATAAAAAGATCTCCCCCGAGAAGACGAACGCGAACCTTTTCGCCCGCCTTGCAAACGCCGGTCTTGACCGCCGCCGCGACCGTCGCGGAAGCGCCCGTCCCGCAAGCGAACGTTTCGCCGCTGCCTCTTTCCCAGACGCGCATCAAAAGTTCTTTGTCCGAGATCACTTCGACGAACTCGGTATTGACGCGCTCGGGGAAGATCGGGAGAGTTTCAAAAGAGGGACCGATCTTTTCGAGAGGAAGATCGGAAACGCCCTTCGTAAAAATAACGGCGTGAGGATTGCCCATCGAAACCGCCGTCATACGCCAAGTTTTATCAAAAAGAGAGACGGGCGCCTCGATCATTTCCGCGCCGTCACACAAAACGGGGATCGACCCCTTTTCAAAAGAAGCGAATCCCATATCGACCGACACCGAAGAGACCTTGCCGCCTTCTTTTTTCAAAGAAAGGGTCTTGATCCCCGATAAGGTCTCGATCGTTATAACGTCCTTATCGACGAAACCGCCGTCCGAAAGATACTTTCCGACGCAACGGATCGCGTTCCCGCACATTTTACCTTCGCTTCCGTCCGCGTTGAACATCCGCATTTTTGCGTCCGCCACGTCGCTCTTCATAATGAGGACGACGCCGTCCGCGCCGACCGCGAAATGACGGGGCGACGCTTTTAACGCGAATTCGGACGGATCGAAAAACAAGCCGTCCAAACAATTGACGTAAATATAATCGTTACCCGCGCCGTGCATTTTGGTAAAGGGGATCTTCATCAAACGTCTTCCTCCACCAGATCTTGCATCGTGTAAAGCCCGGGGGCCTTTTCGACGAGGAACGCCGCCGCTTTCACCGCGCCGCGCGCGAAGAGGGCTTTATCGTGCGCCTCGTGCGTGATGGTCAGAGTCTCCACTCCGTCGCTCATCATGATCTCGTGCTTCCCGACGACGTTTCCGATGCGGATCGCGCTGATGCCGAGATCGCCTTTTTCTCTTTTACGAACGCCGTTTCTTCCGATCACGCGATTCATTTCGCCGCGCGCGCTTTCGATCGCGCTTGCGATCATAAGAGCGGTGCCGGAAGGCGCGTCCGCTTTTCTGTTGTGATGATATTCGACGATTTCCACGTCGTCCTCACGGAGAAACGCCGCCGCTTTCTTGACCAAAGAGACCAAAAGCGCGACGCCGACGCTCATATTCGCGCTGAAAAAGACGGGGATCTTTTTCGCCGCGTCGTAGATCATCTGCTTTTCTTCGTCCGTCTGACCCGTCGTCGCGACGACGGTCGGGAGCTTCTTTTCGACCGCGTACTCCGTCAGCTCTTTCGTCGCGAGGTGGAAAGAGAAATCGACGATCGCATCCGCGGTCCCTTGATAATCGGACAAACGCGCATAGGTCTTTTCTTCCGCGCTCTGCCCTCTTTGATCGACGGCGACGACTTCGTAGCCCGCCGCCTTCGCTTCTTTGATAACTTCTTCGCCGAGCCTGCCGCCCGCGCCGTTTACGATGATCTTCATATTAAACTTTCAACCCCACGGCTCTCATCTTCGAGAGAAGTATTTCCTCGTGCGCTTTTTCCATCTTCGTCAAGGGCAGGCGGATCGAACCGTCGCCGAAACCGAGGCGGGTCATCGCCGCTTTGACGGGGATCGGATTGACTTCGCAGAACAAAGACTGAATCAGGGGAATGTACTTAAACTGCATCGCCGCGGCGGTCTTTACGTCTCCGCGCAAAAACGCGTGACACATTTCGCTCGTCTCTTTCGGAAGCAAGTTGGAAAGCACGCTGATGACGCCGAGCCCGCCGATGCTCATCAGGGGAACGATCTGATCGTCGTTTCCGCTGTACAGATCGAGCTTATCGCCGACGAGCGCCATCGTCTCCACCGCTTTGCTGAGGTTACCGGAGGCTTCTTTGATCGCCTTGATGTTTTTGACGCCCGCGAGCGCCGCATAGGTCTGCGGCTCGATATTGACGCCCGTCCTCGACGGGACGTTATAGAGGATGATGGGTTTGTCGACGCTCTCCGCGACGGCTTTATACATTTCGATCAAGCCGCCCTGCGTGGCTTTATTGTAATAAGGGGTCACCAAAAGAAGGGCGTCCGCGCCCGCCTTGCAAGCGTCCGCGGAAAGTTTAATCGCATAGGCGCAGTCGTTGCTGCCCGTTCCCGCGACGACGGGGACTCTTCCCGCCGTTTTCTTGACGACGCGCGCAATGACTTCGACGTGTTCTTCATCCGTCAGCGTGCTGCTTTCGCCGGTCGTTCCCGCCGCGACGAGCGCGTCGATCCCCGCGTCGATCTGGAAGTCGACGAGCCTGTCAAGCGCGTCGAAATCAACTTCGCCGTTTTTCATCGGGGTGATAAGCGCGGTTGCCGCTCCCTTAAAAATGCTGTCCATAATAGCCTCCTTTCTGCTTTTCCGAACTATATGAAAAATCCTTCTTCGCGGTGACGAATCCCGTATTTTTCGCTACGTTTGCAATTATATCACGGCGCGCGCACGCAAGGCAAACGATAATTTACCCTGTCCGATTTTTTTGTAAATCGAAAGGCGCCTCCGCATAGCGGATAAACTTCCGCACACAATAAAACCATGAAAAAATTCGTCGCATTTACGCTGATTCTTCTATCGCTTTATTCGCTTTCCGCGATCAAAGCGCGCGCGGATACCCCGCCAGAAGAAAGAAAACTCCCGATCTTGATGTATCACTCCGTCCTTCGCTCTCGGGTCGGCGCCTACGTCCTTTCGCCCGAGCGGCTCGAAGAAGATCTCGTCGAACTCAAACGCCGCGGCTACGAAAGCGTCACCGTAGATAAAGTCAAACGCTTTTTGAAAGGTAAAGGTTCCCTGCCCGAAAAGCCCGTCCTGCTGACCTTCGACGACGGGCATTACAACAACCTGTTTTACGCTCGCGATCTCTTGAAAAAACACGGATTTACCGCGGTCCTGCACGTCATCGGGTGCTTTACCGAATATTCCTCGACGCACGAGAAAGACCACCCGGAGTACTCCCACCTGACGTGGGAAGAGATCGGAGAACTTTCGAAAAGCGGCGTTTTCGAGATCGGCAGTCACAGCTACGCGATGCACGCTTACAAGCCCCGCTTCGGGATCAAACGGAAAACGGGCGAAAGCGAGGAAGACTACGCGCGCGCTCTCCAAGCGGACACGACGCGCCTCGAACGCTGTCTTCTCGAAAAAAGCGGCGTGATCCCCGTTTCTTACGCCTATCCGTTCGGCGCCTACGACGAGACGAGCGAACGCATCCTGCGCTCGCTCGGTTACGAAGTTCTGTTTACCTGTTACGAGACGATCAACGTTCTCCGTTTCGGCGACGAAGCGAAACTCGCTCGCCTGAATCGAATCAACCGCGACGGAACGATGGGAACGGAGCGTTTTTTGGACGCGCGCGGAATTCTGTAAAAACAGGCGAAAGTGCCGAAAAAATCCGACGATTCGGCTCTAATTTTCGCGTAAAATTAAATTTTTTTAATGATTTTTCGGAAAAGTATTGAAATTTCCGCAAAATTTGATACAATATAAGTACAATTCTTTTTACTTTGGGAGGAGAATATGGCTAAGAAAAAAAGTAATTCGGATTTGATTTCTTGGGCAGTCACGATTTTTGCCGCCGTCTGCGGCGTCACTGCTTTTTGTATGATCTTCGCGGAATCGATCTTCTTTGATATGTCGATTTTAGGGAAAGCGACCTATACCGGGCTTCAAACCGCTTTCGGCTACACCGCGAACGGGATCGAGATCTTCGAAGGATCCGCGGGCGTTTCTCTCGCTTTCCTCTTCCCCCTTATCGCGGCGGCGGTAGCCGTCATCGGAAAAGGCAATAAGATCGTCGCGATCCTTGCGGCGGCGATGTTCATCACGGGCGGAGTCCTCGCCTTCTGCATCCCGAGTTTGCTCGTCGGAAATTACGTCGGAACGCCGAACCTCGGAAGCGGCGCGACGGCTTGCGGCATTCTCGCGATCGTCGGCGGCGTCACGGAATGCGCTTCCGTTTTGCTGAAAAAATAATTCTTACCTCCTATTTTTCGAATTCATAAAAAGAGTCGCAATTCGCGTTGCGACTCTCTTTTTACTCGACGGAATCCAAACGATAAATATCGTCGAAAAAGATCTTCTCCCCGCCGATCTTCATATACTTGTAAATCACGTTGAATTCTTCGATTTTTCCGCGCTTTTCAAGGTAATATCCGTTTTTGTGACAAAGGACGGAAACTTCGCTTCCCCTTTCGAGTTTCGAAAGGCGGCGCGAAAGTTCTTCCGCATCCTCTTCCGAAAGTTCCCGCTTTTCCGTCCGCATCTTTTCTTTCTCTTTTCGTTCCAGCGCCTCTTTCAGTCCCTTCATCGCGTCAAAGGGAAGAAACTGTTTCGCGCGATCGATCCGATCCATAATCCCTCCTTCAAGCACGCCGAAAAGCGACAAGCGCGTCTCCCGCCAATCGCGCGAGACGAACCGAGCGCTACGCGTTGTGCCCGCCGATCATTCCGTTCCGCTCCCTCGTCGTCGCTCCGTCTTCCAGATCCATTGCGCGAAGGATCGCGTTCTTTCCCATCTTTTCCTTGATCTCGACGACGGTTTTTTCGAGCCGCTTCTCCTTTTCCACCCTTTCCCGATCCGTAAAAAGGTCGTAGCCCTCGCCACCCTCGTCCGCCACGCCGCCGAGCGAGATCCCGAGCCTGCGGATCGGCACGCCGCGAACCGTCGTCTCCTCGAAGATCCGCTCGGCGTATCTCCAAAGGATCGAGAAGACCGCCGTCGCTTCTTTCATCGAAAGCGCGCCGCCCGTCGCGGGGATCGTTCCGAAAGAATAGCCGACGAAGATCGAAACGCTTTTCGCGATCGCCTTTTCCCGAACGAGGCGTTCGGAGATCGCGACGGTCATCTCGGATAAGACGAGCTTCGCGGCGGCGAAATCATAGTTTTTCGGAAGGATCTGCGAAGAAGAAAGCGAGCGAGACTTTCCCTTGTAGGCTTTGATATCCGCGATCGTGCAGCTTTCCCTGCCCCAGGCGTGATCGATCAAAAGTTCCGCATTCACTCCGAAGACCTTATATAAAAGCTCCTGCGGCGCGTTCGCGACCGAGCGCATATCGTACAGCCCGTAATGCGAAAGCCGCCGCGCCGTTCCCTCGGCGATCCCCCAAAAATCCGTGATCGGACGATGCTCCCAAAGCGTCCTGCGATAGCTCTCCTCGTCCAAGATCCCGATATGGTCGCGGCTGTGCTTCGCGGTGATATCGAGCGCGATCTTCGCGAGATACAGGTTCGTCCCGACGCCCGCCGTCGCGGGGACGCCGATCTTCCGCGCGATCTCCCCGATCAGAAAAAGCGCGAATTCTTTCGGCGTCTGTCGATAGATCTTCAAATAATCGGTCGCGTCGATAAAGCTCTCGTCGATCGAATAGACGTGGATGTCCGATGCATCCATATAGTCCAAATACAGCCCGTAGATCCGCGCCGCGTAATCGACGTAATTCCTCATATGCGGTTTCGCGATCAAATAGTCGACGTGCTTCGGGATCTCGCTGAGACGGCAACGGTTTTTCACGCCGAGCGCTTTCATTTTCGGCGATACCGCAAGACAAAGCGCGTTCTTGCCCCGCTCTTCGTCCGCCACGACGAGGGGCGTCTCGAAAGGATCGAGCCCGCGCTCCGCGCACTCGACGGACGCGTAAAAGCATTTCATATCGATGCAAAGATACGTCCTTTGCTTTTGCATTTTCCGCTCCCCCTCTTTCCGAATTCGCCCACCGATCGCAAAATGCGAACATTTGTTCGTATTGCCATTATACACGGTTTTCCCCTCGCCGTCAATCCCACCCACATAAAAAAAGTATTGGAAGATTCTTCCAATACCAAACGTCGCGAATTTTAATTATATTCACTAAATGCAATAAACTAATCTATGTTCTTGCTTTTAATTCTATCACTAATTTACATACTTCAATATTTGATCTTTTTTCATCTCCGATTCACACATATTGATACTCGCATAATTATTTATAAAATACGGTTTAGTCATTTTAAAGGATTTCATTAATACTGGACAAAACGGGAACTCCTTTGAGTATTCGTCGCCGCTTACAGGAAAGACATAATTAAAGCCCAAATCCGAAGCCCTTTCCGATACGCAAGAAAAATACCTCACGCCGACTAGTTCTTTATGGCATTCTCTACCTTCATAGGTTCTATCGTCTTCATAACATCTATCTTGGTCTTCATCGCGTCTATCTCTTTTTTCTTTTTTCTTTGAGCTATCCATTTCCAAACGAACCCATTGCATTAACAACTGCGGAACAATGTACTCAGCAGCGAAGGGATCATTTTTATTTGCGCGGATAAATGAACAGGCAGCAATAAGGGGATACCATAAACAATATGCTTCCTTAATTTTAGCATCATACAAGTCTATCTCATCAAAGTTTCTTTCACTACTGCTATCGCTTTCTCTGTTTTTGAAAAAGTCCTGCGGTTTAATCGCCAATTCAATAACTCTTATCTCGGTATCATTAACGTCAAAATCCCTTTCGATTCGAAATCTCGAAGCAATACCAAAAGCAGAATGCGGATCATATTGAACTTCTTCACAACACAATTCCAAATCCGTGCCTAAATACAAACTCGGATAACCTGCGATACTATATCTACAAGTTGCGACTTTCGATCTTAAATTATACGGCGTATGAAACAATCTTTTCCTTTCATATCTAATATTCTCTTTAACGAGTGCAACTCTAAACAAATCGAGCCTATCGCTATATCCTTGAATTGGACCATACATCGTTTTA
>JAIKVL010000023.1 GCA_024685775.1 Clostridia bacterium
TTGGAGAAACTCATTCTTTCCACGTTGCCGTACTTTACCTTGTGAACAGACATTGAAAAAACCACTCCTTCCAAATTTAAACGCTTTCGCTTCCGCCCTTTTTTCCTTCACCTACGGTGGGGAAAATTTTTTTGAGGAAAATCGGACACTTCCGCATAATAACGCAGTTTATAATCATAAAGTCGATTTGTCTATAAGTCAAGCGATTTTTTCCGAAATTTTGAAAAAACGTTCGAAAACCCCGATTCTCGGGTCATTTTTCGAACGTCCGATCTTTCCGAAATGATTAATTTTTCTTAATATTACCGTTTCCCCGCTCGTTTTTCCCTGAAAAATGCGGTCAAAAGCGACGAACATTCCTCTCCGAGGACGCCGCCGACGGCTTCGACTTTATGATTCAAAGCGAAATCCCTCGAAAGATCCGCCACGCTTCCCATAAACCCGAAACGATCGTTCTTCGCGCCGTAGACGACTTTGTCGATGCGAGCGTTGACCGCCGCCCCCGCGCACATCACGCAAGGTTCGAGCGTGACGTACAAGACGCACCCTTCAAGCCACCAGTTGCCGAGTTTCCGAGCCGCCCTGTCCATCGCGAGGATCTCGGCGTGACGGACGGCGGAATTTTTGTATTCCTTTTCATTATGCGCGCGCGAGACGACTTCGCCGTCCTTAACGACGACCGCGCCGATCGGGACGTCGTCCTTCTCGTAAGCCTTCTTCGCCTCTTTAAGCGCGAGGCGCATAAAATACGCGTCGTCTTTTATCATCGGAAGATCCCCCAAAGGACGCACGCCGCGAGCAAAACGCTTTGCGCGATCATCGTCGCGATCAAGACGGCGTTATCCTTCAACGTCGCTTTCCCGTCCGGACGATACGCGTCCATAACGAGGACGCCGAAAAGTTTCTTTTCCGAAACGGGTTTCTCCGTCTTACGCGCGAGATATTGCAGGATATAAATCACGCCGAAAACCGAAAGCGCGAGGACGCCGACCAACGCGGCGAACGCGAAAACGTCAGTCGAGCTCGTCAGTTTTTGATACAAAACGCCGAACGCGTTCTTCTTTTGCAAACCGTAATCGATCATCGTCGCGACGAAATTATTCGCGAAATGCGCGCACATCGCGGGGATCATGCTCCCCGTCTTCGTAACCGCCGCGCCGAAGACGAGCCCGCCCACGACCGCATAGAGAAATTGAGAGGGATTCGCGTGCATCAAACCGAAGCAGACGGCGGACAGAACGACCGCGGAATACTCGGAACCTTTGTTTTCCAGACCCGAGAGAAGGACGCCGCGGTGAGTAAATTCCTCAAAGATCGCGGGAAGGACCGCGCCGATCAGAATATAGAGCCAAAGGTCGCCCGCGCCGCCGTAGATCGCGCCGACGATCAGCCCCCTTTTGAAACCTATGATCTTTAAGATCATCGTCGTCAGCGCATTGAAGACCATCGTAAACGGCGTGATCAAAAGCATCAAACCGAGAGAAGCGAGCAGGCAGACCCGAAGATCTTTCGGCTTTTTATATCGCATATACTCGAAATTCGCCCGCACGCCCTCTTTTCTCTTCAAAAGGAGCAACGTAAAAAGCGGGATCGCGCCCATACAAAGGAGCTGCGAAAGAAGGGAGTACGCGATCTCGAAATGAAAATCGGAAAGCACGGAAAGGAGTTTGCCGCCGCACGCAATTTGCAAAAGGAAAAGCGACAAGATCGAGGCGGCGTAGGCAATCTCGTGTTTCAGGCGAACGCTCATTTGATCACCTCCGAAAGGACGCCCGCGACGATGATGAGCGCGAGCAGCGCGATAAGGACGATATGCAAAACCGCCTCGCCTCGGATCGACGGTTCGGGTTCGAGCAAGCGAACGCCTTTTTCTCGCGCTCTTTCTTCCTCTTTTTCTTTTTCCTTCAAAGACGGCGTCGCGAGATAAGTCAAAAGATCGCCCCGCCCTTTTTCATAAGGCGCGCCGTTTTCTTTCTCTTTATCCTTTTTCAAAAGGAAGGTCGCGAGCGCGACGAGCCCGAGAAGCAAAACCCAACTCAAAACGACGAACAAAGCAAAGCTTCCTTTCGACAGTCCGGAAGTGAACGACGCTTCGAAATAGGAATAGAAGGTGTCGTCGATCCAGCCGTTCACCGCGCCGTGATCGAGCAAAATCGCCGTCACGTTATTGAAAAAATGAATGGTCGCGCTCGCGTAAACGCCACGCGTCGCGAGAGCGAAATAGCCCATCAAACACCCGAGCAGGAATTGATGCACGAGCTGGACGGCGTTTCCGTGGATCAGCGCAAACACGAGCGAAGTGTAAAAAAGCGCGAACGGGATCGAGCGATTTTTCGCACCCGACAGAAGCGCGCCGCGAAGAAGCGTTTCCTCGCCGATCGCGGGAAGAATTCCGAGCGCGAAAAGGGAAAGAACGAAGATCGCGGGATGGGTAAAATCGATATGATAATCGGGCGCATAGGAATAGCCCGCTTTCGCGATCAGGCGCGAAAAAAGCGCGGCAAGCGGCGCAAACGAAGCGACCGCGAAAAACGCGATCGGGATCAAAAGAAGAAAGCACTTGGGCTTGGGCGGTCGCGCCGCGCCGGTGATCTCGACAAACGAAACGGAACGAAATTTGCAAAAGAACAGGACCGCGCCGCAAAAAACGATTTGATTCGCGATAACGACGACCCAAGTGAAAACCGCGTCGCTTTTGAAGACGAGAGCCGCGAAGACCTGAAACAGGATCGTCGCGATAAACGCGATAAGGACGACTTCCGCGCTTTGCCCGAAGCCGAACGCGCGCTTTAACGGTCTTACCGCCGCGCCGTTTTCTTTTTTTATTTCCGTCGATTGCATCGTTAGATTCCTTTGATAGTATTTTCCGACTGCGCCGAAGTAAACGCGACTTTCGCCGCGGGATTTATTTCGTCCGCTCGATGACGCCGCCGCCGAGGCAGACCCGATCTTGATACAGGACGACGTATTGCCCTTCCTGCACCGCTCTTTGCTTATTCTTGAATCGGACGGTGACCTTATTCCCTTCCACGACCGCGACCGCTTCCTGCAAGGGCTGGCGATGGCGAATGCGCGCCGTAACGGCGGATTCTCCCTCGGGGAGCCGCTCGGAGATAAAGTGGAAATCGTCCGTTTCGAGAGAGGAGGAGAACATAAGATCGGTTTCTCCCTGCGTCACGATCAAGCGATTATTCGGGACGTCCTTTCCGACGACGAAATAGGGTTCGCCGTTTCCGCCGCCGCCGATCCCGAGACCTTTTCTCTGCCCTTTCGTGTAGAAAAAGACCCCTTGATGCTCGCCGACGACTTTTCCGTCCGTCGTCACGATCTCGCCCTTTTTCATCGGGATATAGGTGGAAAGGAAATTGCGGAAATTACGCTCTCCGATAAAGCAGATCCCCGTGCTGTCCTTTTTCTCCCAAACGGGAAGACCTTCTTTTTTCGCGATCGCGCGGACTTCGCCTTTTTTCAGCGCGCCGAGCGGGAAAAGCGCGGTGGAAAGCTGCTCTTCCGTGATCTGATTCAGAAAATAAGTCTGATCCTTGTTTTCATCTTGCGAGCGAAGGAGAAGATGACGCTCGCCGTGAAAAACGCTCGCGTAGTGACCGGTCGCGACGAAATCCGCTTCGGCAGCTTTCGCGAAAGAGGAAAACGCTTCGAATTTGATCTCGCGATTGCAAAGAACGTCCGGATTCGGCGTGCGTCCTTTTTCGTATTCCGAAAGAAAGACGGAGAACACGCGGTCGAGATATCGCTTGGAGAAATCCTCGGAGTAGTACGGGATCCCGATCTTATCGGCGACCCGACGAACGTCCTTGAAATCCTCGTCCGCGGTGCATCTGCCGCACTCGTCCTCTTCGCGCCAATTCCGCATAAAGAGACCGATCACGTCATAGCCCTCTCTCTTCAAAAGGAGGGCGGCGACGGCGCTGTCCACGCCGCCGCTGAGTCCGATTACGACCCTTTTTTTCATATCACGAATTCTGCGCTTCGAGGGCTTCCCTGTAAAGGTTGCGCGTAAAGGGGACTTGGGAGATCGAGACGCTGCTGTCCGCGTTCAGCGTGATGAGCGTGCCGCCGCGTTGCTCGGTCTTGTCGTAGATATCTTGGTGCGCGGCGGGAACGATGCCGTTCGCGCAGTAATCGATGCTCATTCCGTAGGTCAGGCAGATGCCTTGATAGGTGAAGGAATAGGTGTTTCTGTGATCGTGACCGCAGAAGACGTACTTCGTGGAACCGAGCTCTTTGATCTTTTGGAATTCGTGGCCGCCGTCATAGGTGACGCCGTTCCATTCGCCGACGTAAGACGCGCAGACCTCGCCTTCGTTATAGACGCCGCCGTGATAGGTGATGACTTCGCCGTCCACCGTCAAAGAGCGTTCCGTGCCGTCCACCTTGATCGTGTCGTGCCAATCCTCTCCGAGCGCTTCGAGCGCCGAGATGAACTTTTCAAGCACCGTCCTGTACTCGACCGTCGGGATATGTTGGAAAATCAAAGACGGGATCATCTCTTTGTTTTCGACCTTCGCGATATCGCGAATCGCTTCTTCGTACCAATCGAGCTGATCGTCGTGGACGCACTCGTACTTCCTTTGATCGCCTTCGAGATAGGAGCCGCTGTCCAACATAACGAGAGCGTTATTCAAAGAGCCATCCTTATTGACGACGTTCACGATATAGTTCCCGAGACCGGTGATGGTATCCGGACCGTCGACGTAAAGGCAATTCTTGATATTCGCCGAGGTCAGATATTCGCCGAGCTTCTTCTTCGCGGCTTCGCCCTTTTGCTTTTTCGTCGCGCTCTTGGGCGAGATCTTGCCGCCGAGGTTTCCTTCCTCGTCGTGATTGCCGAAGACGAACGTCCAAGGGATATCGAACGAGTCGATATAATCCGCGACCTTTTTGAACGCGGCGTAGTTATCGTCCGTCTTCGTCCACATCTTGATCGTGTCGAGCGTAAAGATCGTGTCGCCGGTAAGGGCGATCATATCGGGCTTCGCGTTTTGAATGACCGTGCGGATCGCTTCTTTCGCCCACTCGTCGCGAAGCGTGTAATTGACGGTGACGTCGTCGCTCTCAACGGTGGAATTGATGAAGTGCGTGTCGGTCAGTTGCAAGATCTTGAACGTTCCGTCTTTATTCACGGTCAACGTGGACGAAACGTATTCGCTGGTCTTTCTTTTCGCCTTATCCCCGCCGCAAGCGAATGCGGCCGTGAGCAAGACGGCGAACGTTACCAAAATCGCGATGAGTTTGATGGCTTTTTTCATATTTTTCTCCTTTTATTTATTTTTCTTTTTAAGTTTCGAGACGTATCGGATCGATTCGTCGAAGATTTTCCAGACTTCGTTCCGCGCGTATTTTTCATCCACGAGGAAGCTGTACCAATCTTCCGCTTTGTTTTTCGGGAACGCGCTCTTCAAGACGCTGTCGCCGTGCTTTTTGCGCATCTTCCGAAAGAACGATTTATCTTCGCGAGCGAGGATCAGGACGTAGCCGAAGTCATCCTCATAAACGTAGGAAAAGCATATTTTCTTTTTCCCTTTTACGACGTAATGGTTATCGGCGACGAACAATCTTCCGTTCTTCGTCTTATTCTTTCGGGCGTACGACTCGATCGCGTCGCCGTAGGTCTCCGAAAAATGCTTGATGACGGCTCGTTTCGAGATCATTGCGGTCGGTTCGGATTCCTTCGCGCCGGGCAAGCTGTCTTTGAGCGTCCTTGCCCTTTCGCCCTCGAAGCGCGCCCTTTTCTTTTCGAGTTCTTTGACTCTCTCTTCCAGCGCGTCGATTTCGTTTTCGTAATCCATGCGGCAGCTCATGCAGACCGCGTCTCTTTCCGCAAGCGTCGTTTCCGCTTCGACTTTCGCCGCCTTCTCTTTTTCGAGCGCGGCTTCTTTCTCGGCAAGTTCTTTTTTCAAAGACTCGATCTCGGCGGCTTGCTCTTTCGCGATTTTCGCGTACGCCTCGCATTGATCCATAGCGGAAGAACCGTCTTTTTCTTCAAGGGTCTTTTCCGCATGCGCTCTCGCCTCTTTTTCTTCTTTGAGCGCCCGTTCGAGTTCCGAGCGTTTTTCGGCGTCCGCGTCCGCCTTTTCCGCCTGCTTATTTATCCTTTTGGAAAACATGACCAAGCGCAGCAAAGAAACGACGCCGAGCGCGATTGCCGCGCCGAGTATGACGAAGAGTGCGGTGATCGCCCCGCCGACTCCGGCGATTAATTTTTCCGCAACAAGCATCGCGTTATTCATTCTTTCCCTCCGCTTCGGCTTTCGCCCCGTCGGCTGTCCTTTCGCCCTCAAACGTCTCTTTCATCTTTTTGATCAAACGCTCGACGAACACGAAAACCGTTACGAACAAGATCACGACGATCGAAAGCAGGAGAATCACCACTGCCCAATTCAAACGGATGCGCATAACGGCGGTCATCGGTTCGGAAAAATCGTAATTCGGATCGTCCGAAACGAATCTCGCCGACACGATATATTTTCCGATTTCCGATTCGTCTTCTACATCGTAGACGACGCTCACGCCCACGGGAATCTCTCCGCTAACGCGAAGCGAATGTTTCTTCCAGTCGAAATAGAACGTTTTATCTTCGAACGCGATCTCTTCGATCGATCCGATCTTCTTTTTCGCGATCGTGAAATCGTATTTCAAAGGCGCGGAGCTCCCGTTATCCCAAACGATGGAATCTTCGTCCGTGAGCGTCACGACGACTTCATATTTCCCCGCGTTCGTCTGCGTTCCGCCCGAAACCGCGTAATCCTCGGTCGATTGAAGCCCATAATTCTGCGCCTGCCCGTTATAGACGAAAGCGCGCGCGTCCGCCGCGGGGCGAGCGACGACTTTTTTCGCGATCGTAAAGGCGATCACTTTCTCCGCCGCCGCGTAGGTCGAAGACGCGGGAACGCAAGCCTTTACGAAATAGCTTCCCGCTCGGGTCGGGCGAACGGACGAAAACCCGCCGTCCTCTCGATCGGAGTAGGTATAGACGATACTCGCCGTCCCGTACTTCGCGGTCGCGTTCGGAGAATAGGGATCGAAGCCGAACACCCGATCCGCAAGCGCGAACTTCGTGATCTCGTTCGCCAAAAGGACGGGGTCGGAGCCGACGCCGAATCCGAGCTCGCCGTACTCCTTTTGACGGATCGCGATATAATCCACGCCGCCGACGCGCTTGATGAAAAAGCATTCTTTCTCCGCAGTCTCGCCTTCTTCCGCGGTAACCTTCGGAAGATAAGAAATCGCGATCGACGCCTGCGCTCGGCGCAAACAGACGAAAATATTCTCCGCCGTTCCCGCGACCTTCGCGATCTCCGCGCGAAGCGCCGAAGAAATCGGGAAAACGTTCGTTTGATAGCCGTCCGTCGCCGCGACGGATTCTCTGCGAGAGTTTTCCGCGCCGAGCGATCCCCTTTCGGTGATCGTTAAAAGGACGGTAACGTTATAAAAATCGACGAATTTACCCGAAACGCCGTCCGAGCGGAGCGCGTCTTCAAACGATGCACGGACGCTTTCGGAGACGAAGCCGTCGCGTTTTTGCGCGATCACAAGGTCTCCCGTTTCGCCGACGAGCGCCGCTTTTCTTTCTTCCGAGATCGCGCCGATCAGCCCTTCGGAAGAGCCTTTCCCCTCGACGACCGTGCTAAGCCTTTCATTCGGAAGGACGACGATTTTTTCGACCGAGATCGCGCCCAGATCGAGCGAGACCGTCCGCGTGATCTTCGCCGCACCCGTAAGGGGCTTTTCCGCTACGAGTTTATAATTCCCGAACGGGACGCCTTCGAAGGTTATCACGCCGTCACCGCCGGTAACGGACGACGCAAGACGATCTTCGCCGTCAAACAGCGAAACGGTCGCGCCGGAAAGAGCCGCCCCGTTTTCCGATCGAACGGAAACGGAGACTTTGCCCTGCGCTCTCCATTCCGCGACGAAACGAACGTTTTCAAAGCCGATCGTGTAGTCGAAGAATTCGCCGCTCTCTCCCTTCGCGATATACGATCCGTCGCTGCCTTTCCACGCAAGGAACGAATCGTGCGCGCGGGCGGGCGGGTCGGGGAAATCGACGGACGCTCCGGGAAGGAAGACGAGACTTTTTTCTTTCGTCACGCCGTCGTTAAAATCGAAGATCGCCGCAGGGCGATCGACTGTCAACGAATCCGCGAAAAACTCTCCGTTAAAGAGGACGGACGCGTCGTAACGGATCGCAGCCGCGCCGACGGTCGCGGTAATTTCCGCGTCTTCGGATCGCGCGCTTTCGCCGCAATCGCAGGTAAACGCGGCGACCGCCCGATAGGTCAAGCCGCTCTTGCGCCAAGTCCAAACGGGATCTTTCGAAAAGACGTGTCCCGTCGAAGGGATCACGACCGAAACGACGTCCGTATAAGGGATCCCCTTATAGAGGACGGTCGCCGTAAACTCGACGAAGCCCGATTTTTCTTTTTCGGGAGCCGCCTGATCGGTAATCGTCACGGTCGCGTCAAACGCCGCGGTATGCGCGGCGTTCCGCGCGCAACAAACGGTTACGGACGCGCTCTTACGGTCCGCCGACCAAGAATAAACGCCCGCGGTAAAGTCGTAATCGTGACCGAGCGGCGAGCCGAAAGCGAAGGTCGCTTCGTTTCCGATCGCGCCGCAAGCGCAACTCTTATAGTAGACGGCGGCGTTCTCGCAGTCCGCTTCGCGCTTCAAAGCGGCGCTTGCCGCGATTTCTTCGGAATAAATGTGATCCGCAAGGATAAACACCCTTCCGACTTCGTCCGCGGAGAACGAGAGTTTGCCCGAAGACGCCGTCTCGAAGACGACGAGTTCGCCCCCTCGAATCATCGCGGCGAGGAATCCGCTCCTTGCGCCCGCGGGGAAAGCGATCTCAAAATCGTACGCCCCGTTAAAGGAAAGCGCGGGAGCGCCGCCCGTGAGGAGCGCGAGATCCAACGCGAGGAAAACGCACTTTTTCGAAAGCCCCGTAAGGTCGGGAGCCTGCCCCGCCGCCGCGACGGGCGTTTTCCCCGAAAGCAGCGCGGTCCACTCGGCGTTCGTCCCTTCTGCGATCTCCGCGGTCAAGCGGTCGCTTGTAGAAAACCCGAGAGCGTTCGAGAGGGAGACTTCGACCTCTCCGTTCGCCGTCAAAGCGGAAAGAGAGCGGGAAAGAATCTCAAAGCGATAGTTTTTATCCGAAGCAGTCCCGTCTTTCCAAACGTAATTTTCTTTATCCCGAATCGACGCGGAGACGAACTGCGCGCCTTTTTCCGTCCGAGTTCCGTTCGTTACGACGTAACGCTCCGCGTCGCCCGCGTTCTCGAAGACGTAGGTTTGCGCCTGCCCCGTGTAAAGATAAGTCAAAACGCTCGGCGTCGGGATCGTCAGCTCCGCTTTGAGGATCTCGAAATCGATCCTTTCGGTGATCGAAGCGTAACTCGAAGTCCCCGCGACGAAGAATTCGACGGTATAAATGCCCGCATTCACGGGACGGGTCGCGGAAAATTCGGCGCTTTGGTCCGCACGATTGCGGAAGGTAACGGTCGCATTCCCGCCGAAACGCGCTTCCGCCGCGCCGACTTCGATCGGCATTCCGTCGTAACACTTATTTGCGACGTAAGGAGTTACGGTCCAAGCGTTTCCCGCGTCCGCGATCTCGAAAAGGACGGTCACGGACTCATTGCCCGAATCCGCCCAAGCATAGTTTTCGAAAACGCCGTCCTTAAAGGCAAAGGTAACGGGGTACGCGCCCTTTTCCACGCCGCCTTCGTTCGCCGTGACGGTATAGAGCGCGCCGTCCCGAGCGTCCGCCGTTTGAAGCGCACCGTTATAAGATTTCGCGTTGACGACGGGGCTTACGACGAGTTGTTTTCGGATCGTAAAGACGAATCCGAGGGGATCGCTCGTTCCGTCCGACCAAACGGTGTTTTCGGGATCGAGAAGCGAAGCGAAGACGCGGTCTTCGCCCTCGTACGAACCGGCGTCCGTCCTCGTGGCGTTCGAAATCGAATAAAAGTCGGGTTCGCCCGCCGAGCCGAAAACGTACTCGATCGGAGAACCGACGTAGACGTAGGTTTGCGTCGTCGCGGTCGGAAGCGCGACTCTGCGCTTTTCGATCGCAAAGGAGAAGGAAAGATCGTCCGTTCTTCCGTCCGCCCAAGTCAAAAAGAGGTCTTTCGGCGCGCAAAGCGAGACGACGACGGCGTCTTCGCCTTCGTAAACGCCCGCGGCGATTCGTTCGCCGTTCGTGACGGCGAGATACCTTTCGTCCAAAGGAGAAGCGAATTCAAAGGTCTGCGCGAACCCCGTATAGGAATACGAAACCGCTTTTGCTTGGGGCTTTTCGATCCTTTTGATCTCGAAAGAACCCGCCTTAAAAGAAGCGGGAGCGCGCCAAACGCTGCCGTCTTCTTTCCTACGGGTCGAAAACGCCTGCGAAGAAACCGCTCCGATCGTTTGCACGCCTGCGAGAAGCCCCTCTTTGATCGAGAATCGAAGCGTCAGTACCTTCCCCGTCGCAAGAACGTTACGGGAAGATTCGAAACCGAAGAGAAGATCCGCGTCGTATCCCGCTTCCCGATCTTGCCGCACTCCGATCGCGGGATCTCCCGCCGCAAGCGAAGAATTGATCGCGGGGAGAATAAAGCTCCCGAGGGAGACGAAAGGCGAATCCGCGTCCACCCAGAAACCTTCGAAGACGAGCGCGTCGGAATCGAACGCGGGCGCGAACGTAAACCCGTTTACGCCGCGGTTTTCTTTGAGAAAGATCGTCGCGAGAACGAAGCCGCCGACCACTTCGATCTTCGTCTCGAATTCGGTTGCCGCCACCGAGCTTTCCTCGTTTCTTTTATAGCAGCCGTAAAGATCGACGTTTCGATTCGGCATCGTCGCAAACGAAACGGGCGTTTCGCAGAAAATATCTTCGAACCATCCTTCGAACGCGTAGTCGGGATGGACGGAATAATTCGCGGCGGGTTTATAGTCGTCGAGCGCAATGGGTTTGCCGTACGGGATCGAGACGGGGCGTTCGGGACCGAACGCATACTCGCTTCCGACGAAAGCAGAGACCCGAGCGTCCGCATAGCTGACGGTGTCTTCGACTTGGATCCCTTGATGAAAGGTGATCTCATATGCGATCGGGGTCGCGTCGTAGATCGGCTCGAAGACGAGGCGATCGGGCGCGCTGTCCGCCGTCTCTCTCCATCCGCGGAAGGTATAGGAAAATTTTCCGTCCGATTCCTTCTCGGGATGCTCTCCCGCGCGAACGGTTTCCGCGTCTTCGAGGGTCACCTTTTCGGAATTGTTTTCAAGAAGGGCAAACGCGCCTCCCTTTTCATCCAAAAGCAACGCGTAATGTTCGGCGAGAAGCGTCGTCACTTCTCCGCCCGAAACGGGGATAGAGCAAGGCTCGCCCGCTTTGACGCGCGTACTGCTTTCATCCGATCGAACGGTCAGGGAATGGATCGTTCCGTTTTCGCGATCCGAAACGGTCGCGTCTTTCTCGGAACGGAAAACCAAAGTAACGAGTTTGCCGTTTCCCTTCATCTTCTCGGAGCTGTTCCAAAGAAGAGTGAACGGATGCTCGCCGTCTCCGAAAGACGCATAGCCCGACGCGGCGTTTGCAGTGATAAAGTCCGAAGCGGAAGTCAGCGTATACCCATCGGCTGCCGTTCCGCGCTTATATCCGACGAGACGCATCGACGCTTTGTCGAACGTCACGAGAAGGCGCAAAGAAAACATACCGTTTTCGTTACCGGAAAGAGAGATCGTGACGAAGAAATCCTGCCCGCGATGAACGGTAACGTCTTCCACCGAGATCGTTTGCGTGATCGCGGGATCGGCGCCCGCGGTTAAACCCGAATGCGAAAAAGAAAGCGCGATCCAAGCGATCGCCATCAGAAGAAAGATCGCAATCACGACCGTTCTCTTCGACCCTTTCATTTTTTCGAATCCGACCATCTATTCTCCTCTCCGACTCGTTTTTCGAATCGCATTTTCGCCTTGCTCGCGCTCGCGCGCGGACGGAAAAAAGCATATAGCGATCGCTATATATTTTATTGTAACATAATCGAGTTAAAGAATGAACAGCCTTTTCCTTATTTTTTTCGGAAAATATAGGATTTTTTCTTTTACGGCGAGGAAGGGTGTTCCTATCCTCGACCGCGATCATAAATCCGCTTTCGGCTAATGCGGAAAGTGAGGCGAGTGCGAGGTACGACGAAAAACCGCACGATCCCATTCATAACGTAGGAACCGTGCGATTTATTTCTATCCTCCTGCTAACGCGAAGAGCGGTGCTTAGGCAAACGCTCCGCGAGAGAGCGGAAAAGAGCATACTCCCTGTATGTGACTGACGCGAGCGATGCGGTAGAGCCGCATAAGCGCCGCTATACGCGTTAGCCTAACAGCGTGAACATGTCGTAGGGTACTCTCCCCTGCCAGCTCTTCGCCGCCTTCACCCCCAGCGCATAGCTGACGATCGGCGCAAGGTCGGTATTGATATACTTGCCGGGCGTTCCGGTCTTGACGGTCTTGCCCGAAAGCGCAAACGTGACATTGACTTCGAGCGGAGTGTTCTTTCCGTGGTTCTTATGCCCGCCGGGGAGTCTGTGACCGTGATCGGTGCAGAGGATAAACAAGGTGTCTTCGAGCATTCCCGCCGCTTCGTAAGCGTCGTAAAGCCTGCCGACCAGCTTATCCACGCGCGACACGGCGTTTACGTAGCCGGGCTTGCTGTAACCGAAGGAATGTCCCGCGTGATCGACTTGATCGAGGTGCATATAGGCGATTTGATATTTATCGGGATCGTTCACGGTTTCGGCGATAATGCGCTGCATCGTCATCGCGTCGCGCATTTCGATGGTTTCGTCCGCATAGCCGTACATCTTGACCTGCTCGCTGAGATAATCGTAAAGCTGCCCTTCGATCCCGGGGATATTGTCGTAGATCGTCGTGGATACGGTTGCTTTTTGGCTCTCGTCGACGACGGTCATAACGTTCGAAGTCGTCTTCGTAACAGGATCGTAATTCTGCAAGAATTGATAGACGTCTTCGACGTAGGTGTTGTACTTCGTAATGCGTTCGTCGTTCTCGATGATGCCGTTATTGACGCCGCGCCAAGTGCAGACGGAAAGGATCTTTCCGTTCGGCTTTGCGTCGAGGAATTGCTTCATAAAGGACGGATATTTCTCGGAATTCGTCTTTTCTCCGTTTTCGACGCGCTGATTCGTGTCGCGGAAAATGAAGCCGTGATAGACGGGGCGAACGCCGTGGAACATACTCATCCAGTTTTCGCAACTGATCGTAGGATAGACCGCCACGCCGCGATAGGTAACGGACGCGCCGAGCTTCGTTCCGTTAACGGTTTTCTCGCTGAACATCTTATCGAAATTCGGAGAAAACGTCTTGCTGAAAAAATCGCCTACGCCGTCCACGCCGATGATGACGACGCGTTTATATTGATTCTCGGGATTGTCGTTTATGACCGCGAGCTGCGCTTCGGTCGGGACGTAACCCGTGGCGAAACGATTAAAAAGGAACGCGCTCAGGCAGCAAACCGTCACGATCGCGCAAATCAAGACGAACGCGATCACCGCGATCAGGATGGTTCTGCCCTTATGCGCTTTCATCGAATCGAATAATTTCAGAAAAAAAGCCTTCATATGACCCTCCGAAAGATTAAATCGATACTATTATAAACCAAACGTGAAAAAATGTCCATAGCTACGAGAAAATATGACGTCCGCTTCATAAAAAAATGACCGCCGCTTTTTCCCGAGGACGTCGGAAGCGAAGCGAACCGCACTTCCCCGTTTACGCAAAAAAAAGGCTTACCGCAGGGGTAAGCCGTTTTTTTGGTTTTGAACCGATTAGTCGTTAACGATTTGCGCAACGACACCGGAACCGACGGTACGACCGCCTTCACGGATAGCGAAACGTAAGCCTTGCTCGATAGCAATCGGGGTGATGAGTTTGATCTCCATATCGATGTTATCGCCGGGCATAACCATTTCGACACCCTTCGGGAGGGAGATGGTACCGGTAACGTCGGTGGTTCTGAAATAGAACTGCGGACGATAGCCGTTGAAGAACGGGGTGTGACGGCCACCTTCTTCCTTCGTCAAAACGTAAACTTGGGAAGTGAAGTGGGTGTGCGGATGAATCGTGCCGGGTTTCGCAAGAACTTGACCACGCTCGATATCTTCGCGGCGGATACCACGGAGAAGAAGACCGATGTTATCGCCCGCCTCAGCGAAGTCGAGGAGCTTACGGAACATTTCGACGCCGGTAACGACGGTTTCAAGAGTGCTGTTGTCGTTGCGGAGACCGACGAGTTCGACCTTGTCGTTCATCTTAACGATACCACGCTCAACACGGCCGGTAGCGACGGTACCACGACCGGTGATCGTGAAGACGTCTTCAACAGGCATAAGGAAGGGTTGATCGGTCGCACGTTTCGGATCGGGGATATAGGTGTCGAGGGTGTCGAGGAGCTCTTGGATCGGCCCGAAAGCGGGATCGTCGAACTTGCCCGCAACGCCCGCTTGCATCGCGAGAAGCGCGGAGCCGCGGATGATCGGGGTGGTGTCGCCGGGGAACTCGTATTTGTCAAGGATCTCACGGACTTCCATTTCGACGAGTTCGAGAAGCTCTTCGTCATCGACTTGGTCGCACTTGTTCAGGAAAACGACGATGTAAGGAACGCCGACCTGACGGGCGAGAAGAATGTGCTCGCGGGTCTGGGGCATCGGGCCGTCGGTAGCCGCGCAGACGAGGATCGCACCATCCATCTGAGCAGCGCCGGTGATCATGTTCTTAACATAGTCCGCGTGTCCCGGGCAGTCCACGTGAGCGTAGTGTCTTTTTTCGGTTTGGTACTCAACGTGCGCAGTGTTGATCGTGATACCACGTGCTTTCTCTTCGGGCGCCTTATCGATTTCGTCGTACTTCATGGAAGCCGCGTTGCCCTTATTAGCACAGTACATCGTGATAGCTGCTGTCAAGGTCGTCTTGCCGTGGTCGACGTGACCAATGGTGCCGACGTTAACGTGCACTTTGCTTTTGTCAAACTTTTCCTTTGCCATTGTTAATAATCCTCCTAATTACTTTTAACAATATATTTTTGAAGCAGCTATCGCTGCAACTTTTTTAATTATACTACTTTACTTTGAATTTTGCAACAACACTTTCAGGTGCAAGGTCATAATGTTTGAACGCCATTACGAAGTTGCCGCGACCTGCCGTCGCGCTGCGAAGCGTCGTCGCATAACCGAACATTTCGCCAAGCGGGACTTCCGCTTCGACGGATTGAACGGAACCGTCGGATTCCATCGCCTTGATCTTACCGCGGCGCTTGGAGATCGTGTTCATAACCTCGCCGAGATACTCTTCGGGGACGGTGATGTTGACCTGCGCGATCGGTTCGAGAAGCGCGGTTCCGACCTTTTCCATCGCGGCTTTGAACGCCATGGAACCGGCGAGTTTGAACGCGAGCTCCGAGGAGTCGACCTCGTGGTAGCTACCGTCGTAGATACTGACGTGGAAATCCATAACCTCATAGCCGTATTGACCGGTCTTGGAAGCTTCGGTGATACCGTCGATGACCGCGGGCAAATATTCCTTCGGAATGGATCCGCCGACGGTGTCGTCGTCGATCACGACGCCCGAACCGGGCTCGCCCGGCGTGAGCTTGATCTTACAGTGGCCGTACTGACCGTGACCGCCGCTCTGACGGACGTACTTTCCTTCGACGTCGCACGCGCCCTTGAAACGCTCTCTGTACGAAACTTCGGGCTTGCCGATATTCGCTTCGACGTGGAACTCACGGACGAGACGGTCCATAATGATTTCAAGGTGCAACTCACCCATACCCGCGATGATCGTTTGCCCGGTTTCTTTATCGGTGTAAACGCGGAACGTCGGATCTTCTTCCGCGAGCTTTTGGATCGCGACCGCCATCTTATCCTGACCGGCTTTGGTCTTCGGCTCGATCGCCTGCGTGATAACCGGCTCCGGGAAGGTCATTTCACCGAACGCGATCGGGAATTTCTCGTCGCAAAGGGTGTTACCGGTCGTCGTGTTCTTCAAACCGATAACCGCGCCGATGTCGCCGGTGGAAAGGCTGTCCACTTCCTTACGGTCGTTCGCGTGCATACGCAAGATACGGTTGATACGCTCGGACTTGCCTTTGTTTGCGTTCAAGACGCTGTCGCCGCTCTTCAAAACGCCGCTGTAAACGCGGATAAAGGTCAATCTGCCGACGTAGGGGTCGGTCATGATCTTAAACGCGAGCGCGCTGAACGGTTGATCGTCGCTCGGGATACGGGAAAGAACTTTGTCGTGATGATCGGGGTCGATACCTTCGGTCTCGCCGATATCGATCGGAGAGGGAAGATAATCCACGATCGCGTCGAGGAGCGCTTGAACGCCCTTGTTCTTGAACGCGCTTCCGCAGAGGACGGGAACGATCTGATTCGCGATAACGCCCTTACGGAGCGCCGCTTTGAGCTCGTCCACCGAGATCTCCTCTTCCATAATGAATTTTTCCATCAAGGCGTCGTCGCATTCGCAGATTTTTTCGACGAGCTCGGCTCTTGCCGCTTCCGCCGCGTCTTTCATATCCGCGGGAACGTCCACGACGTCGAAGATCTTACCGTCGTCGTTATGATAAACGTCCGCCTTCATGTTCAAAAGATCGATGATCCCTCTGAACTCTTTGGCTTGTCCGATCGGAAGCTCGAAAGCGACCGCGTTCGCGCCGAGTCTTTTGCGCATCATATCGATAACGCGCGGGAAGTTTGCGCCTTCGATGTCCATCTTGTTAACGAACGCGATACGGGGAACTTTGTACTTCGTAGCTTGACGCCAGACGGTTTCGGATTGGGGCTCGACGCCGCTCTTCGCGCAGAAGACCGCGACCGCGCCGTCCAAAACGCGGAGAGAACGCTCGACTTCGACGGTGAAGTCGACGTGTCCCGGGGTGTCGATGAGGTTGATCGCGCAATCTTTCCAAGTAACGGTGGTCGCAGCGGAAGTGATCGTGATACCACGCTCTTGCTCCTGCTCCATCCAGTCCATCGTCGCGCCGCCTTCGTGAACCTCGCCGATCTTACGCGTCTTGCCGGTGTAGTAAAGAATACGCTCCGACGTCGTGGTTTTACCCGCGTCGATATGCGCCATAATACCTATATTTCTCGTACGTTCAATGGGGTAATCTCTCATCTTTTATTATCCTACCAACGATAGTGAGCAAACGCCTTGTTGGCTTCCGCCATACGATGCATTTCGTCTCTCTTCTTGACTGCGTTGCCCATGCCGTTCGACGCGTCCATAAGCTCGCCCGCAAGCCTTTGATCGCTCGTCTTCTCGCTGCGCTTTCTCATAAAGGTAACGAGCCAACGAATGCCCAAAGTTTGCCTTCTTTCTTCACGGATCTCTTGGGGGACTTGATACGTCGCGCCGCCGACCCTTCTCGCCTTCACTTCGACCTGAGGCATAACGTTCGCAAGGGCTTTCTTGAAAACTTCCACAGGGCTGGTGCCGGTTTTTTCCTCAACAATATGAAATGCCCCGTAAACGATGGATTCCGCCGTTCCTTTCTTGCCGTCCATCATGATCTGGTTGACCAATTTGGTAACGACCTTATCGTTATAAATCGGATCGGGGAGCACGTCACGCTTAGGCACACCACTTCTTCTTGGCATACTTATTATCTCCTTATTACTTATAAAATAAAATTGATCTTAATTATTTAGGCTTCTTTGCGCCGTACTTGGAACGAGCCTGCTTACGTTTCGCAACGCCGGCAGTATCGAGCGCTCCACGCACGATATGATACCTAACACCAGGTAAGTCCTTAACCCTGCCGCCACGGATCAAAACGACGCTGTGCTCTTGAAGGTTATGACCGATACCGGGGATATAGACGGTACCTTCCATTCCGTTCGAGAGGCGCACCCTCGCGATCTTACGCATTGCGGAGTTCGGCTTCTTAGGCGTCGTGGTAGTAACGGAAAGACAAACGCCGCGACGTTGCGGGCAGCTTTGCAAAATAGGAGCGAGCGTCTTGGACTCTTGCTTCTCTCTACCGTGCCTAATTAACTGATTGATTGTTGGCATATCCTGACCTCCTTGTAGTCTTACACGCTAAACCCCCGTCAACCCTTAGGGGAAAAGCCTTTTTCTCTCTTTTGAGCAGCAAACTCCGGAGAGACGCCGGGATCAAAATCCCAATACCTTTCGATTGCCGAATTTATCTCAGAAGCCCCACGACCGCCGCGCCGACGTCGATCTTCGCCGCTTTTCCGAGCTCCGACATAGTCGGAGCCTTCTTAAAGGCGATCTCTTTTCCGCGCGCCGCATCCCGAACGGCTTTTTTGACGAATTCTTCGCAATCGGACGACAGTATGACACACCATACGATGCCGTCTGTAATACCCCGCAAAACTTGTTTCAGCCCGACAAATTTCTTGGGAGAATTCTCGATTAAGCTTTTATAATCTTCCGCCACAAGTACCCTCAAATGACGACAAAATTACTTGCAATTTCTCACAAGCCCCTTTATTTTAACAATAATAAGGCGGATAGTCAAATAATTATAAAGAAAATTTTTTCCTTCTCCAAAATTTTACGAAGCGCAAAAACCCGAAAAATCAAAAGAAAAAGCGCGGCGAATTTCTTCGCCGCGCCGTTTTGCTTTTCAAAGCGGGATCATTCGTTATCCCAATAGGGGATCCAACTCGCCGCTTTGTCGCTGACCGTGATACCGACGTTCACCGGGATCCAGTGCGTCTCGTCTTCGTCCGTGCGATCGCCGAAGTAAACGACGAGCTTGTAGTAACCGGGCGCGAGGCTTTCCGCATAGCAGAATTCACCGCTCGTAAAGGTAAGCGTTTCGGTGCTCGAATCCCAAGAGAACTGCTCGGCGCCGATCGAGGACGCGCTGACGTTTTCCGCGAGACCGCTGCCGAAGCACTCGATCTTCTTTACGTCTTTATCGTTCGAGACGAATTGGACGCGCATCGTCGCGTTCGATCCCTTCAAATACGAGAGGGAGGTCTGCGTCGTCGGAGTGGGCAAGCCGTTGTTCGAAACGTACATCGTAAAGAGCAGGTTCAAAACGTCCGTTACGATGCGGTATTCGTAGGTGCCGCACTTCATGGATTGGAGATACTCCTCGGGAATGAGGAATTTCGTCGTCTCTTTCTCGGTGAGTTGCGTGGTGTAGACGAGATCGGGCGCGGTGTCGGACAAGACTTGATTGATCGGATTTCCGCCGAGGATCATCTCGAAGGAAAGGGATCCTTTCTTGGACTTGTCGTACTTCAACGTAAGTTTTCCGTCCTTCACGTCTTCGGTCTCGACGAGTTGCGGGATCACGTTGTTCTCGACCTTGACGGTCAAAGCGACGGATTCCGATCCGCAGGTCGCCGTGAATTTCTTTTCGCCGACGGTCTGCTCCGCGAGATAGGAAGCCTTGATCTTGATATCATTCCCCTTGACGCTGTAATTCTGCGCCGTGATATTGTTGCCGGAGAGGATGATACCGCCCGTCGCGACGACGGTGAAGCCGACGTCCGCGGGATCCGCCTTGTCGAAGGTCGCGTAAGAAGTATAAGCGAGGAGCGTCGCGCTGTCCTTAACGGAAACGGTAAAGCCCTTGGAGATCTCCCTATCGCCCATCTGGAACTTGACGGTAAAGTTATAGTCGCCCGCGCTCTTGCCCGAGAGAAAGGACGCTTTGATCAAGACTTTGTCATCCGCGATCGTGTAGTCGGAAGAGCCGATGCCGTTGCCGTCCACCTTGCTGACTGCGTAACCGTACTTCTCGAACTTGACGGGGACGTCGTTTCTCATCTCCGCGTTCTTCGCGAACGGATAGGAATCCTGATAGAGGAAAGGCGCGCGATCATCCGTTATGTTGATATCGACGTCGACGGTGGTGTCGTTGGACGAAGTGATCGTAAAGGTTTTCTTTCCGATCGGCTTATCCATAAGACCGAGCGCGTAAACGACCATCGTGCCGCTCTTGTCGACGTAGTAGAACTTCTTATCGAGATCGGACACGCTCTTGACGTAGTTGCCCGAAAGTTTGAGTTTGAAGGTAACGTTCGCCGCGCCGCTCTTATTGAAGGAAGCCGAATTCTTCTCGACCTCGATCGGCGTGGAGTTCTTGACGATGACGGTCAAGTAGATCGAACCTCTGTTCGTGCTGTACACGTAGACGTGATCGCCCATCGGGAGGGACGCGAGATACGCCGC
>JAIKVL010000024.1 GCA_024685775.1 Clostridia bacterium
TAAAGGGAAATATACTTTTGATGACAACGGATATTATACTGGTAATTTTTCGCAGGGATATTTTTCGGGACACGGTATTCGTGTATGGGGCAATGGTGATAATTATGAGGGAATGTGGCAACAAGACGAAATGCAAGGTCAGGGTAAACTTACACTTTCAAATGGGGACTACTTTGAAGGGGTATTTAGTTGTTCTAAATTTCTAAGAGGGAAAATAGAATGTCATTATCCAAATGGTGATTTTTACATAGGGGAATATTCTGAAAATGGCTTTAATGGTTTTGGGTATATTCGTTACTCGAATGGAGCGACATATGAAGGGTGCTGGAAGAATAACGATTACAGTGGACATGGAAAAGTAATTCGATTAGACGGCATTGAAATCGAAGGTGATTGGACGGATTCTAAAAATGCCAACAATGTTATTTGGTGGGAAAAAGGAACAACTAAAAATGGAAGAATTGTTAATAATGTCTTTCAAGAATCTGAAGAAAGCAGACAAATAATTTACGCAAATAGAGGGTCAACTGCTAGTGGTTCTATATCAAGTAGACTTCCAGAAAACTTGGTGGAAGAAATGATATTTAAGGCGGTAAAAGAAAATCCCTTTTCTTCGAATGCAGTTGATTTGAGCAGCAGCATAGGGAGTTTAGGTGACTCCAGATGGCCCGCTAGTGAAGGGTGGGTAAAAATGCAGAGTGTTGTGAAAGTAAAGAATAAGAGTACGGGTTATGAATACACGGTAACTGTTCACTATGTTGCGAATAAGCGAACATACGAAGTCGATGATTTCAAAATTAAGAATTAAAGAGGTTGCATCAATTATCTAGACTCAATTAAAAACTGAATAAAACGAGATAAACCGTTTAAGAATACAAAGGAGGAAAGTATTGCTGAGGCACAAATTCTAAAATGATAGAGCAAATGCTTCATTCTGAAATAGGGCGAAAATATTGAAATTGTACAACATATACACTCAAAAATGATACGCAAACGAAAGATAATGTACGAGTGGTGCATCAAAAAAGTGTTTTTTGTCAACTGGACAAAAAGTGTTTTTTTACGATGAGCTCCGCTGTCGCGGAACGTGATGTGCCCTGCGGGCGTGATGTTTGCTTTCGGCAAGTGATGTGCGCTTCGCGCGTGAAAAGAATCATGTTACATCACTGAGGCCAAAGAAATCAACATCACTATGCTGCAGGCATATCATCACTTGATGCAGAGTTGCAAAATGTCACCATGTGGTATACTTGAAACGATAGGAAGGGAACGATTCTATGTCCGAATCAAAACTACGCGTTATTTCTTTGGATTTTTCTGTCCGAATCATTCATCTTTTAAAAGAACTCAAAACCAAACAATGCAATCCTATTTTGTAATATTGCTTGTGTATATGAATATTATATGATATATTCTAAAATAGCGAATGAGAAAGGTTGACAACGTTCTCCGCGATGCGCTCGAATGATTTGTTGATCTGATCGATATTTTGCGGCGCGCTTTGACCGAAAAATACGAAGGAAAGAAAGGAAGAAAGAAAGGAAATGGAAGGGTTTATAATCAGCGACGTTCTCGTCGCCATGCAGGCTATGCAAAGGCGGGAACTAAAAGTTTTTTATCAGCCGAAAATCGACGCTATGACGAACCGCATGAAATCCGCCGAAGCTTTGATTCGTTGGGTCAGGGCGGACGGTAACGTTATCTTGCCGAATCAGTTCTTACCCGCCATGGAGCAGACGGGCGCCATCGCGATGCTCGATTGGTACGTCGTCGAGAGCGTGTGCGCTTTTCTTCAACGTTTGAAAGAACTCAATATCGAACCGATGCCGGTTTCCGTTAATTTCTCTCGTTGGCATCTCCGTGAAGAGGGTATGCCGAAACACCTTGCCGAAATCGTGGATTCTTATCATATCGATCGTCGCTTGATCGTCGTGGAGATCACGGAATCGGCGATGATTCAGGAAGAAGAATTGATGCGAAAAACCGTCGCGGAACTCCACGAAAACGGTTTTGAGTTTTCCATCGACGATTTCGGGAGCGGGCTCTCCTCTTTGAGTATGGTTGCCGACACTCTTCCCGATGAAATCAAAATCGATCGATCCCTCTTGAAGAAAAACTGCGAAAGCGAACGCGAGCGCGTAATCTTGGAGAGCATTTTCCTTTTCGCCAATCGCCTGAATATCCGCACCGTCGCGGAAGGCGTCGAGACGAAGGAGCAATTCGGCTTTCTCAGAACCTGCAACTGTAACTTGATTCAAGGTTTTTACTTTGCTCGTCCGATGTCCGAGGACGATTTCGTAAAGTGCTTGATCGACTGTTGCGTCCATGCAGAGGAAGAGGACGTCCTCCGTATTCAATCGGAAGCGGCAGCCGAGCAGATCTTGCTTCAAGCGGTCTATAAACGGTATCCGTTGATCATCTACGGGAATTTGACGCGCAACAGTTTTTATATGATGACGTATGAAAACTTTACGTCCAAAAGCTGCCCGTCCACCGGTACCGTGGACGATTTGATCGAGCATGGCACCCGAACGATGCATCCTGACGACCAAGAGCGTTGGAACACGATGTTCCGCCGCGAAAATCAACTCAAACTATATAAAGAGGGAAAGCAGGAATTCCATATGATCACCAGACAAATCGGTGACGACGGCGTCTATCGCAAGGTGGAGACCAGCAATTATTTCGTAAAGAGTCCCGCGACGGACGACGTCTTGATCATCAGCCTCTGCAATAATTTCGAAAGCGGGGAAGAAGCGTACGGGGCTTGCGCCGCAAACGCTTGAAACAGTCGATCGAATGCTCCGCAGTTTCAAGAAAACGAATAAACGAACCCGATCCGTAACGGAATCGGGTTCGTTTATTCTTCGGTCAAATATTCGATAAAAAAATCTTCGTTATGCTATAATATGAATACCGGTTATCCGCTTGTCTTGCGGTTGAGACGCTGACTCAACCGTCGGTATGTTGCGTTTTTAATGAGGTTAGGCTAAGATAAAGGCGAAAGGAGGGCAAGTAGAATGGATCAAATCAAAATCGGAAAATTCATTGCCGAAAAGAGGAAAGAGCAAAACCTTACGCAAATAACGCTTGCGGAAAAACTCGGGATCACAGACCGCGCGATTTCCAAGTGGGAAACGGGGCGATCTCTTCCGGATGCGTCGATCATGCTCGAACTTTGCGAAATTTTGAATATCACGGTCAACGATCTGCTGAGTGGGGAGGTGGTTTCCATGGATCGATATAACGCGGAATCGGAAAAAAATCTGCTTGAAATGATCAAGCAAAAAGAAGAATCTGATAAAAGAATGCTTCGTCTTGAAAACGTCATAGGAACGACTGCGACGATCTTGCCCCTTATGATGATCGCGCTCGGGATCGTCTTCGTCAGCGTCTTGCACTTGAAACCTTGGACGTTTTTTCTTATGGCGGGCGTCGGACTCGTCCAACTCATCGTTCTCATCTTTTTCGCGCTTCGGATCGAGCAGGTCGCCGGGTATTACGAATGTCGAAAATGCGGGCATCGGTACGTTCCTACGTTCGGACAGGTCAATCGCGCGATACATATGGGCAGAACGCGTTATATGAAATGCCCGAAATGCGGCGAAAAGAGTTGGCAGAAAAAAGTAATAAGCAAAGAGTGATATATGCGGGGACTTCGGTCCCCGTTTTTTTTTGAAAGTATCGGATTTTTCGGAATTTGTGAGTTTTGTTTTCGCGCTCGTTTATCGGACTTACTCTCAAATCATTGTCTTTCGCTTCCGTTTATGCTATGATGAAACGGAAACGGCGTGTCGCCGTTTCGGGAGGACGTTTTATGAAAAAGACGGTCGGAACGGTTGTATCCGCGATTCTGATTTTGACTTTGGTCGTTTTGTCGGCGGTTTTCTCCGATTACGGCTTTTCCGCGAATCAACGCAAGACGATGCTGATTTTGTTGATCGTCTGCGGGGCGAGCGTCGCTTACTGCTTTATCGTCGGTGAACTCGCGCAGAATTTTTCGCAAATGGATAAGCTTTGGAGCATTCTTCCGATCGCGTACGTTTGGATCGTCGCGATTCGCGGAGAAATGAAGCTCAGGTTGGTTCTTTACGCGGTCATCGTTACGATTTGGGGAATCCGCCTGACCGTCAATTTCGCGCGGAAAGGCGCGTACAAATTGAAGTTTTGGGAAGGGGAAGAGGATTATCGCTGGAAGATCGTCCGCAATCGTTTTTTCAAAAAGAACGTTTTATGGACGTTGTTCGACTTGATTTTTATCAGTTTTTATCAAAACGCTTTGGTGCTTGCGATCTGTTTCCCCTCGCTTGCGGCGATGGAATCCGCGGCGGCTCTCTCAACGTGGGATTTCGCGGGATTTGCGCTTGCCCTCGCGTTTTTGATTCTCGAAACGATTTCGGATGAGTTTCAGAGGGTTTTCCAAAACAAAAAGAAAGAACTCCTTGCGGAAAATAAGTCGCTTGAAGCTCTTCCCGCGCCCTATAATCTCGGGTTTAACACGACGGGTCCTTGGGGGCGCATGCGCCATCCGAATTATCTCGGAGAGCAGGGCTTTTGGGTCAGCTTGTATCTTGCGGCGATCGGCGCGAGGGTGGCGAGTAAGATCTTTTTTCACTGGTCTGCGATCGGACCTTTGATGCTCGTTTTCCTCTTTATGGGCAGTTCGACTTTGGCGGAAGCGATCTCCTCGAAAAAATATCCGAAGTATATTGATTATATCAAGCAGGTGCCGAAATATCTTCCGATCCGCAAATTCGACCCGGAAAAATAGGCGGCGCGCTTGCGGAAAGCGTAAAAACTCGCCGCTTTGACTTGCGAAACGATTATTATAATGTTATTATAATAAATAGCATTTTGATTTATTAGGAGTTTTGATTTATGAACGTAATGGACACGCTGCGCGAAAGAGGCTTTATTAAACAGACGGTTTACGAAGAGGATCTTTATAAAATTCTCGGTTCGGAAAAGGTCAGTTTTTATATCGGTTTCGACCCCACGGCGGACAGTTTGCACGTCGGTCACTATCTCGCGATGATGGCGATGAGCCATATGCAAAAGGCGGGGCATCGCCCGATCGTCTTGATCGGCGGAGGCACGGGAATGATCGGCGATCCTTCCGGCAGGACGGATATGCGGAATATGCTGACGGCGGAGCAGGTCAAGCATAACTGCGAATGCTTCAAAAAGCAAATGAGCCGTTTCTTCTCTTTCGAAGGGGAAAACGCCGCGATCATGGTAAATAACGGCGATTGGCTTTTAAACCTTAATTACGTCGATTTCTTGCGTGAGATCGGTTCGCTGTTCAGCGTCAATCGTATGCTGACCGCCGAGTGTTACAAAAATCGTATGGAAAAAGGCTTGACCTTCCTCGAATTCAACTATATGTTGATGCAGAGCTACGATTTCTTGGTTCTTTATAAAAAGTACGGTTGCGTCTTGGAGTGCGGCGGCGACGATCAATGGAGCAATATGCTTTCGGGCGCCGACCTCATTCGCCGCAAACTCGGAAAGGACGCTTTCGCGATGACGTTCCCGCTTTTGACGAACAGCGAGGGCAAGAAAATGGGCAAGACCGCTTCGGGCGCGGTTTGGCTTTCCGCGGAAAAGACTTCCCCCTATGATTTCTATCAATACTGGCGAAACGTCGAGGACAGCGAAGTCCGCAAATGTATGAAGCTTTTGACCTTTATGCCGCTCGACGAGATCGAGGAAATGACCGCGCATCAAGACGAGCGAATCAACGCCGCCAAAGAGCGCCTTGCTTACGAGATCACGAAGATCGTGCACGGCGAGGACGTCGCGAACGAAGTCGTTAAAAAGGTCAAAGCCGCTTTTTCCGGCGACGTCGAAAATATGCCGTCGGCTTCCGTATCCAAAGAGACCGTCAAGGTCGTCGATATTCTCGCGGCGGTCGGGTTTGCGCCGAGCAAGAGCGAAGCGCGCCGCTTGGTTCAAGGCGGAGCGGTTTCCGTGGACGGCGTAAAGATCGCGGACGTTAACGCCGTCGTTTCGGACAGCCAAGTCGCGAACGGTTGCGTGATCTATAAAGGCAAGAAAAACCGCGTCAAGGTTTCCTTCGAAGGGTAATGTATAAGACTCTCGCGAATGACGCGCAAGCCGAAACGAACGTAAAACACAGCAAATTTCTCGCTTTTTGCTTTCCCGTTTCCGATCAAGACGAAGCGGAAGAGCGGATCCGCGGCGTAAAAAAGCAATTTCCGGACGCGACGCACGCTCCGTACGCTTACGTTTGCGGGGAAAACGGCGAAAAATTTCGCGCGAGTGACGACGGCGAGCCTTCGGGAACTTCGGGCGTTCCGATCCTCGAAGCGATCAAAAGAAGAGGATTGACCTATTCCGCGGTCGTCGTCGTTCGCTATTTCGGAGGGATCAAACTCGGAACGGGCGGTTTGGCGCGCGCTTATGCGGACGCAGCGGACGCGGCGATGCTTCTTGCGGGCGCGACTTCTTTTGACAAATGCGCCGTCTACGCCGTAAAATGCGAGTACGCTTGTTTTTCCGCTTTGCAAAACAAAATTTTTTCGCTCGGAGGGCAGATCCTTTCGAGCGATTTTGATAGCGGCGCGTCGTTTACCGCGGCGATCCCCGTCGCTTCTTCGTCCGCTTTCGTTTCTTTCGTTGCGGACGTGAGCTCGGGCAGGGCGACCGCGGACTATACGGAAGAGCGTTTTTGCCCGATCCGTTGATCGGCTCAATGGGAGGAAGAATGTATGTTGGAAGGTTTTTTGATCGGAAATTACACGAATAACGAAACCAAAACGGGAGTAACCGTCCTCCTTGCGCCGCAGGGCGCGGTCGGCGGCGTCAGCGTTCGGGGCGGCGCGCCCGCAACGCACGAGACCGATCTTTTCCGCGCGGAAAACACGGTGGATAAAGTAAACGCCGTCGTTTTGTCGGGCGGTAGCGCGTTCGGTCTCGAAGCGATCTCCGGCGTCGCTCGGTTTTTACACGAAAAAGGTTGCGGCTACGATGCGGGCGGCTATCGCGTCCCAATCTGCGCGGGCGCTTCGATCTACGATCTCGAATACGGTTCTTTTGATTTTCCGAATAAAGAGGCGGGGTATTTCGCTTGCCAAAACGCCGCTCCGATTTTTGAGATGAAAGGCTCGATCGGCGCGGGCGCGGGGGCGACCGTCTGTAAAATGGGCGGTATGTCGGGCGCGAAAAAGTCGGGAATGGCGGTTTGCGTCGCCGCAAAAGGAAGTGTCGAAATGGCGGTCGTGACCGTCGTTAACGCGCTTGGCGATATCTATGATCCCGCGACCGGGAAACCGATCAAAAAGTCGGATACTTCCGATGTTTCGCCGTCTTTTTCCAACACGACGATCACTTGCGTCTTGACGAACGCTTCTTTAACGAAAGCGCAGGCGAATAAACTTGCGGACGTGACGCAGGACGCTTATGCGAAATGCATTCGCCCCGTTCACACGGCGTTTGACGGCGATTCGATCTTCGTTTTAAGCTCGGCTTCGGTCGCGGCGAATCCCGTCGAACTGCAAATGATGGCGGACGCGCTTTGCTCGAAAGCGATCCTCCGTGCGGTGACTTCGAATGATTGATCTTTGCTCCTCGATTTCCGCGAAAGAAGCGGATCAAAAGACGATCGCGCGCGGCGAAACGGCTGAAAACCTGATGCGCCTTGTGGCGCTCGGCGTCCTCGAAAACGCGCCTTTTCGCGAAGGTAAGACCTTGATCGTCTGCGGAAAGGGCGGCAACGGCGGCGACGGATACTGCTTGTATCTTTTGATGAAAGAGAAAGGGTACTCGGTCTCCGTTTTGGAATTCGGCGAACCGCAAAATCCCGCCGCGGCTTTCTATCGCGCGGCTTGCGGAGAAGACGTTCTTTCTTTTCAAAACGATTTTGATTTTTCCGTCTACGCGAATATCGTCGATTGTATCTTCGGGATCGGGCTTTCCCGCCCCGTTTCGGGCGACTACCTCGAATGTATCAAAAAGATCAACGCGTCGAAAGCTTTCGTCGTTTCCGTCGATATCGCGAGCGGTCTCTCCGCGGATAGCGGCAAAATCCTCGGCGCGGCGGTGGAAGCGGACGTAACGTTCGCCGTCCAAACCCTGAAACTCGGTCATTTTCTTTCGGACGGGCTCGATTGCTCGGGCGAGATCGGCGTTTTGCCCGTCGGGATCGATCCCGCGACGGCGGAACTCGAAATGATCGAAGACGAGGACGTCGCGAAACTCTTCTCGCCCTTAAAACGAAACGTCCATAAAGGCGATCTTGGGCGGCTTTCCATCCTCGCGGGCAGCGATTCTTTTTCGGGCGCGGCGGTTCTCGCCGAAATGGGCGCGGCGGCGTTTGCCCTCGGCGACGGGCTCGTAAAACTCTGCGTCCCTGACAGTATTCTCTATTCCGTTATGAATAAAATCACGGAATGCACGCTCCTCGCGCTTCCGAGCGCGGACGGAAAAATTCTTTTCTCCGAACCTTATCTCGAAAAAGCGATTTCGGGCGCGTCCGCCGTTCTTTTCGGAAACGGCGTCGATCTCTCGGAGAACGGCGCGCATATCCTGCGTTATTTGATCAAAAACGTAAAATGCCCCCTCGTCTTGGATGCGGACGGGCTGAATCTGCTTTCATCCGATCCTTTTCTTTTGAAAGAGCGCGCCGGCGCGACGGTCGTTACGCCGCACCCGAAGGAGCTTTCGAGGCTTCTCGGCGTCCCTGTCGGCGAGATCCTTTCGGAACCTCTTTCTTACGCGAAAGAATTTGCCGCGCGATTCGGCGTAACCGTCCTTTTGAAGGGCGCGTCCACGATCGTTACGGACGGAAAACGCGCCTATCTTTCCAAGACGGGTTCTCCCGGAATGGCGAAAGGGGGGAGCGGAGATCTCCTTGCCGGCGCGATCGCCGCGATGCTTGCGGGCGGGCGCGATCCCATCGAAAGCGCATACGGCGCGGCGTACGTCCTCGGCGTCGCGGGAGAGTACGCTTCCGAGGAAGTCGGCGCCTATTCCGCGCTTCCTTCCGACACTGCGCGCTATATCGCGAAAGCCGTTAAATTTTTTGCGGAAAAAGTAGCAAATAATACTTGACAAAAAAATCGTTACCCTTTAAGATATTGCTTGTTGTTTGAATATTTTTGCGGTCATGGCGGAACAGGCAGACGCGTACGTTTGAGGGGCGTAT
>JAIKVL010000025.1 GCA_024685775.1 Clostridia bacterium
TTTTCCTCAAAAAAATTTTCCCCACCGTAGGTGAAGGAAAAAAGGGCGGAAGCGAAAGCGTTTAAATTTGGAAGGAGTGGTTTTTTCAATGTCTGTTCACAAGGTAAAGTACGGCAACGTGGAAAGAATGAGTTTCTCCAAAACGAAGGAGGTCCTGGATCTCCCGTATCTTATCGAGCTGCAAAAGGGTTCGTATAAGAAGTTTTTGGAAGAAGGTCTTCGCGAAATTTTCGACGAGTTCTCCCCGATCGTTCAAAGGGCGACGAACGGCGCCGAGCGTTTCATTTTGGAGTTCGGCGAGTACAAAGTGGAAGAGCCGCATTTCTCCGCAAGAGCCTGTAAGAGCGAGAACCTCGTTACTTACAACGCGCCTCTTCGCGTCAAAGTGCGTCTTACGATCCGCGAGAAAGGCGATCTCATCAAAGAGGACGAGATCTTCATGGGCGACATCCCCCTTATGACGGAGACGGGTTCTTTCGTCATTAACGGCGCGGAGCGCGTCATCGTCTCGCAGCTCGTCAGAAGCCCGGGCGTCTACTTCGAGAAGGAAGTGGATAAAGACGGCGAAATCACCTATAAATGCACGGTCATCCCGAAGAACGGCGCGTGGATGGAATTCGAGCAGGATTCCACCGGCGTTTTGTACGTCAAGGTCGACCGCAAAAAGAAAGTCACCGCGTCTTTGATGCTCCGCGCGCTCGAACTGACCGAAGATCAGACCTTGATCGACCTCTTCGGCGAGGACGACAAGATCATGCGGACGACGATGGAAAAAGATAAAGAAGGCGAGCGCACCTTGGACGGAGCGAAGACCGAGCTTTACAAGACCATCAAAAACGGCGAGATCATCACCAAAGAAGGCGTCGAGGCGAATATCCCGGGCATCTTCTTCGACAAGAAGCGTTACGATCTCTCCCGCGTCGGCAGAAATAAATACAACAAGAAACTTTCCCTCGCGAATCGTATCGCGGAGAGAGAGCTCGCGGACGACATCGTCGATCAATACGGCGAAGTCCTCGCGGAAAAGGGAACCTCGGTCGATATCGAAAAGGCTTGGGAAATCCAAAACGCCGGCGTGAACGTCGCGTACGTCGTCGGAGCGGACGGATCGAAAGTCAAGGTCATCGGTAACAACACCGTCGATCTTTCCGCTTTCGTCAAGAAAGATCCGAAAGAGCTCGGCGTCTTGGAGCACGTCCACTATCCGACCCTGATGGAGATCTGGGAAGGTCTCGAAAGCGACGAGGAGAAGGAAGAAGCCGTCAAAGCGAATGCGGACAGGCTCGTATCCCGTCAGATCCGTATGGACGATATCGTCGCGATCGTTAACTACAACCTCAACATTCCGCACGGCGTCGGTTCCTTCGATAACATCGACCACCTCGCGAACAGGCGCGTCCGCGCGGTCGGCGAACTTCTCCAACACGAGATGAGAAAAGGCTTCCAAAACATGGAGCGTCAGATCATCGAAAAGATGAACACGACGAACGCGGACGAAGCCGAAATCAAAAAGTTTATCAACGTTAAACCCGTTACCGCGAAGATCAAAGAGTTCTTCAACAGCGCGCAGCTTTCGCAGTTTATGGATCAGGAAAACCCGATCGCCGAACTTACCCATAAGAGAAAGCTCTCCGCTCTCGGCCCCGGCGGTTTGAACCGCGAAAGAGCCGGCATGGAAGTCCGTGACGTTCACCACTCCCACTACGGACGTTTGTGCCCGGTCGAGACCCCCGAAGGTCAGAACATCGGCTTGATCTCCTCTCTTTCGACCTATGCGAAAGTAAATGAATACGGCTTCATCGAGACCCCGTACAGGAAGATCGACAAGGCGACGGGCATCGTCACCGACGAGATCGTCTATATGACGGCGGATGAAGAAGATAAGTACATCATCGGTCAGGCGACCGAACCGATCGGCGAGGACGGAAGGCTCAAAAACCCCATCGTTTCCTGCCGTATCTGCGAAGAGATCCGCAACGTGGAAGCGTCCAAGGTCGATTACCTCGACACGTCGCCGAAGCAGCTCGTCTCCGTCGCGGCGTCCCTGATCCCCTTCCTTGAAAACGACGATACGAACCGCGCCTTGATGGGCTCGAACATGCAGCGTCAGGCGGTTCCTCTTATTCGCCCCGAAGCTCCGATCGTCGGAACGGGTATCGAATATAAGATCGCGCACGACAGCGGGATCGTCGTCCTCTCCGAGTTCGACGGCGTCGTCACTTCCGTCACCGGCGATTCGATCACCGTCAAGGGAGACGACGAGATCAAGACCTACGAGCTCTTGAAGTTCCAACGCTCCAACCACGAAACGTGTATCAACCAAAAACCCGTCGTCAAAATCGGTCAGTTCGTTAAGAAAGGCGAAGTCCTCGCGGACGGCCCCGCCACGCAAAACGGCGAGCTCGCGCTCGGAAGAAACATCCTGATCGGCTTTATGACTTGGGAAGGTTACAACTACGAAGACGCGGTCCTTATTTCCGACGAACTCGTTCGCGACGACGTGTTTACGAGTATCCACATCGGAACCTACGACACCGAAGCGCGTTCGACCAAACTCGGCGACGAAGAGATTACGCGCGATATCCCGAACCGTAGCGAAGATATGCTGAAAGACCTCGACGAGAACGGTATCATCCGCATCGGCGCAGAGGTCCACGCGGGCGACATCCTCGTCGGTAAAGTCGCGCCGAAAGGCGAGACCGATCCCACGCCGGAAGAAAGGCTTCTCCGCTCGATCTTCGGCGAGAAGGCGAGAGAGGTCAGAGACGTGTCCCTCGTCGTTCCTCACGGCGAGTACGGCGTCGTCGTCGACGTTAAAGTCTTCACCAAACAAAACAAAGCGGACCTCTCCGCGGGTATCAATAAACTCGTGCGCGTGTATATCGCGCAAAAGAGAAAGATCTCCGTCGGTGATAAGATGGCGGGACGCCACGGTAACAAAGGCGTCGTCTCCCGCGTCCTTCCGAAAGCGGATATGCCCTTTATGGCGGACGGCACTCCTTTGCAGATCGTGTTGAACCCCCTCGGCGTTCCGTCTCGTATGAATATCGGACAGGTCCTCGAAGTTCACCTCGGTCTCGTCTGTAAGATGCTCGATTGGAAGATCGCGACCCCCGTCTTCGACGGCGCGGACGAATCCGAAATCAAAGAGCTTATGGTCTCCAACGGGCTTCCCGCGGACGGCAAAGTCCAGCTCTTCGACGGACGTACGGGCGAACCCTTCGAGAATAAAGTCACGATCGGTTATATGTACTACCTGAAACTCGCCCACCTTGTCGACGATAAGATCCACGCGCGTTCGACCGGTTCTTACTCCCTCGTCACGCAGCAACCGCTCGGCGGTAAAGCCAAGTTCGGCGGACAGCGTCTCGGCGAAATGGAAGTTTGGGCGATCGAAGCGTACGGCGCGGCGAACATCCTGCAAGAGATGTTGACCGTCAAGTCGGACGACGTGTCCGGTCGTGAAAAGGCGTACGCCTCCATCACGAAGGGACAAAACATCAGCGAGCCGGGTATTCCGGAATCCTTCCGCGTTCTCGTTCGCGAAATGCGTTCCCTCGGGCTCGATATTCGCGCGCTCGGTGAAAACGATCAAGAGATCCCCGACACGATCGAGGACGTCGCGACCATCGAACCGCAGCAAGAAGCTCCGACGAACAGCGAGATCGATCTCGGCGGCATCTTCGGAGAAGACACCGTCGGCGAGGACGATGCGGACAGCCCCTTCGAGACCGTTGCGGACGAAGCGGACATCAAGAATCTCTTCGGCGTGGAAGACGACGAAGACAGCATCTTTTAATGGAGGGACGTAATTATGTTTGAAATTAATAACTTCGATTCCATAAAAATCGGTCTTGCTTCTCCCGAAAAGATCAGAGAATGGTCTTGCGGCGAAGTCACCAAGCCGGAAACGATCAATTACAGGACGCAAAAACCCGAGCCGGACGGCTTATTCTGCCAAAAGATCTTCGGGCCGACCAAAGACTGGGAGTGCGCCTGCGGAAAGTATAAGAGAATTCGCCATAAGGGCGTCGTTTGCGATCGCTGCGGCGTTAAAGTCGAGCAAAGCAAAGTCCGCCGCGAGCGCATGGGTCATATCGAGCTTGCCGCTCCGGTCGCGCACCTTTGGTATTTGAAAGGGACGCCGAGCCGTATCGCCACGATCCTCGATATGCCGCCGAAAGAGGTGGAGCACGTCGTCTATTACGCGAGCTACGTCGTCTTGGATCCGGGCACGACGGGTCTTCATAAGAAGCAAGTCTTGAACGACATCGAATATCGCGACGCGATCGACACCTACGGAGAAGGCAGCTTCAAAGTCGGTATGGGCGCGGAAAGCATCAAGATCCTTCTCCAAGAGATCGACCTTGACAAAGAGATCGTCGAGATCCGCAAAGCGATCGCCGAAGATCAAAAGTCCTCGAAGGATAACGCGCAAGCGCCGAAGAGAATGAAACTCGCGAAGAAGCTCGAAATCGTCGAAGCCTTTAAGGCGACGGGTTCCAAGCCCGAATGGATGATTATCGAAGCGCTTCCCGTCCTTCCCCCGGAGCTTCGCCCGATGGTTCCCCTCGACGGCGGCAGATACGCGACTTCCGATCTGAACGATCTTTATCGTTTCGTCATTTCGCGTAACAGACGTTTGAAGCACTTCCTGCAAACCGGCGGCGTGGACGCGATGATTCGCAACGAAAAGCGTATGCTTCAAGTCGCGGTCGATAACCTGATCGACAACAGCAAGAAAGCGAAATCCAATTCTTCCGGAAAGAGCCGCGAACTCAAATCCCTGACCGCGATGCTCAGAGGTAAGCAAGGTCGCTTCCGTCAGAACCTTCTCGGTAAGCGTGTCGACTATTCCGGTCGTTCCGTTATCGTCGTCGGCCCCGAACTCAAACTCTATCAATGCGGTTTGCCGAAGGAAATGGCGCTCGAACTCTTCAAGCCTTTCATTATGAAAGAGCTCGTCGAGAGAAATATCTGCAACAATATCAAGAACGCGAAGCGTTACGTCGAAAGAGCGAGAAGCGAAGTTTGGGACGTTCTCGAAGATATCATCAAAGACCATCCCGTCCTTTTGAACCGCGCTCCGACGCTTCACCGCCTCGGTATCCAAGCGTTCGAACCCGTCCTCGTCGAAGGTAGGGCGATCAAACTGCACCCGCTCGTTTGCGGCGCGTTCAATGCGGACTTCGACGGCGACCAAATGGCTGTCCACGTTCCTCTTTCCATCGAGGCGCAAGCGGAAGCGAGATTCCTTATGCTCTCGACGAACAACATCTTGAAGCTTTCGGACGGCAAACCCGTTATGACCCCGACGCAGGATATGATCCTCGGAAGTTACTATCTGACGATCGAGAAAGAAGGCGCGAAGGGCGAAGGCAAGTACTTTATGAGCGTGGACGAGGCGAAACTCGCCTATGCGAATAAGGATATCGAACTCCAAGCGAAGATCTACGTCCGCGTCAGCAAAGAGATCGACGGCAAAGTCGTTACGGGCAGAATCCACACGACGCTCGGCCGCTTCATCTTCAACGAGGCGATCCCGCAGGATCTCCACTTCGTCGACCGCAGCGATCCCGCGAACGCGCTCGCTCTCGAAATCGACTTCCTCGTCGGCAAGAAGCAGCTCGGACAGATCGTTGAAAAGTGCTTTAAGTACAAGGGCAGCACCGAGACCGCCGTCGTCCTCGACAAGATCAAGGCGCAGGGCTTTAAGTACTCTACCATCGGCGCATTGACGACCAGCGTCTTCGATATGCATATCCCCAAAGAGAAAGACCAGATCATCGCGGACGCGGAAAAGAAAGTCGCGGACGTCGAGAAGCTCTTCCGCCGCGGTCACATTACGGACGCGGAGAGAGCGAAGCAGGTCATCGCGATCTGGAACAAAGTTACGGACGACGTTACCGACGCTTTGTCCAAGTGCTGGGATAAATTCAACCCGATCAAGATGATGGAGCAGAGCGGCGCTCGTGGTAATATGAGCCAGATCCGTCAGCTCGCCGGTATGCGTGGTCTTATGAAAGATCCTACCGGTAAAACCATCGAGCTTCCTGTCAAGAGCAACTTCCGCGAAGGTTTGTCCGCTCTCGAATACTTCATTTCTTCCCACGGCGGTCGTAAAGGTCTCGCGGATACCGCGCTTAAAACGGCGGAATCCGGTTACCTCACCCGTAGGCTCGTCGACGTCTCGCAATCGGTCATCATCCGCGATATGGATTGCGGCGACAAGAAGGGTATCGTCGTCAGCGCGATCTACGGCGGCAGAGGCGATTTGATCGAGGTTTTGAAAGATCGTATCATCGGAAGATACACGATCGACGCGATCGTCAATCCGAAGACGGGTGAAGAGATCGTCCCGGCGGACGCGATGATCAGCGAAGAAGCCGCGAAAGAGATCGAAAAGGCGGGCATCGAGAGCGTCAAGATCCGCAGCGTGTTTACCTGTAAGTGCGCGACGGGGCTTTGCTCCAAGTGTTACGGTAAGAATATGGCGAGCGGCAACCCCGTCAAGATCGGCGAAGCGGTCGGCGTCATCGCGGCGCAGTCCATCGGCGAGCCGGGTACCCAGCTTACGATGCGTACGTTCCACACCGGCGGTGTCGCGTCTTCCGAAGATATCACCCAAGGTTTGCCGCGCGTCGAAGAACTCTTCGAGTGCCGCAATCCGAAAGCGCAGGCGATCATTTCCGATATCGCAGGTACCGTGACGATCACCGAAAAGAACAAGAAGCGCACGATCGTCGTCGAGAACGAGCAAGACAGAAAGGAGTACGTCCCCGCTTTGAACGCGAAAGTCCTCGTGACGGACGGGCAGGAAGTCGATCCCGGAACGCAGCTTACCCAAGGCGCGATCAACTTGCAGGATCTCCTCCGTACCCGCGGCGTAAAGGGCGTTCAGGATTACTTGATCCGCGAAGTCAAAGACGCGTATCGTCTGTCCGGTGTCGATATTAACGACAAGCATATCGAGATCATTATCCGTCAGATGATGCGTAAGGTCAGGATCGAGAAGCAGGGCGACACCGATTTCCTCCCCGGCGAACTCGTGGATCTTTCGACCTACGAAGAGAGCAACCGCAAGGTCCTTTCCTTCGGCGGAGAACCCGCGACCGCGAAGCGTACTCTTCTCGGTATCACCAAGGCCTCCTTGGCTTCCGAGAGCTTCCTCGCTTCCGCTTCCTTCCAAGAGACGACGAGGGTCCTTACCGACGCGGCGATCAAAGGCAAAGTCGATCCGCTTCTCGGGCTCAAAGAGAACGTTATCCTCGGCAAGTTGATCCCTGCCGGAACGGGTCTCAAAATGTATCAGAACGTGAACGTTCAACCGAACGCTCTCGTGGACAGCAACGCACAGGACGAAAACTCCTATTTGGCTTAATGGCGAATGAATGGGGGCGGTTTCCGCCCCCTACTTTACACAAATGCAAGACGTAAGATTGATAACGAGCGAAAGTATAACGGAAGGGCATCCCGACAAAGTGGCGGATCAGATCTCCGACGCGGTTTTGGACGAGATCTTAAAGAGCGATCCCGCCGCGCGCGTCGCGGTCGAAACGGTCGTTACGACGGGCATCGCGATCCTCGTCGGCGAGATCACCTCGTCCGCGACTCCGAACGTTCAAAAGATCGTTCGAGACGTGATCCGCGACATCGGCTACACGTCCAGCGATATGGGTTTCGACGCCGACACCTGTTCCGTTATGGTTTCTTTGGACGAGCAGTCGCCCGACATCGCGATGGGCGTGGATAAAAGCACGGACAGCGCGTCCGGCGATAAATACGATTTGATCGGCGCGGGCGATCAGGGAATGATGTACGGTTACGCGTGCCGCGAGACCGAGAGCTTAATGCCGCTCCCGATCACCCTCGCGCATAAGCTGACCCTTCGCTTGACCGAAGCGAGAAAGAAAGGGGAACTCTCCTATCTTCGCCCGGACGGAAAAGCGCAGGTCACGGTGGAGTACGTCGACGGGAAACCCAAGAGAGTCCATACCGTCGTCGTCTCGACGCAGCATTCTCCCGAAGTCGATATCAAAGTCCTTCGGAAAGACGTCGAAGAGAAGATCATCAAAAAGGCGATCCCTTCGTCTTTGCTGGACGAGAACACGCTGATCTACGTCAACCCGACCGGTCGCTTCGTGACGGGCGGACCGCACGGCGACAGCGGACTCACGGGCAGAAAGATCATCGTGGATACCTACGGCGGCTATTGCCCCCACGGCGGCGGCGCGTTCTCCGGAAAAGACCCGACGAAGGTCGACCGCAGCGCGGCGTATATGGCGCGTTACGTCTGCAAAAATATGGTTGCGGCGGGCGCGGCGGAAAGAATGCAGCTCGAAGTGTCCTACGCGATCGGCGTGGCGCACCCGATCTCTTTGCACGTCAATTCTTTCGGAACGGGCGTCCTTCCGGACGGCGAACTCGAAAAGATCGTGGCGAAAGTCTTCGATCTTCGCCCCTCGGCGATCATCGACACGCTCGCGCTTCGCAGACCCATCTACCGCGCGACTTCGAATTACGGTCACTTCGGAAGGGAAGGCTTCCCTTGGGAGCAAACGGACAAAGCGGAAGAAATCAAAGCGCTTTTGCGTAAATAACGAAAAGAGATCCGGTCACGGATTTGTAAGAGCGGCGTAGATCATACGCCGTTTTTTTATAAAACGGGGGAAACGGAAAAGGGAGAGCGTATTGATTTTACGGGGTTTTCCGTGTTACAATAAAAAAAGCGTTTCGAAGAAACGCAGAGAAGATCGCCGTTTCGGCGAGCAAAGGTTTTCGGGGAGTTCGGCTATGAAAAAATCATTCGCTTTATTGATTTTGATCGTCAGCGTCGTCGCGCTCCTTTTTTGCTTTGCTTCCTGCGATCTTTTGTCGAGCATTCTCGGAAATTCCGAGCCTCTCGAACCCGAACTTCCCGAAGGGGAGTACTCGGCGTGGAAATCCAACGAGAACGGGACGCATTCACGCTATTTTCTTTCCGATCCGACCGTAACCGAGACGAAGGATTGCAAAATGAAGGAAAAAACCGCGGAAGCGACTTGCGTGTCCGGCGGTTACACGAAATATACCTGCCCCCTCTGCGCGTATTCTTACGTTTCGGACAGGACGGAGCCCGATCCCGATCGCCATCAGCTCGTCTTCCACGAGAAACGAAACGCAAGCTGCACGGAGGACGGCTGGAAAGCCTATTACACCTGCGCGCTTTGCGCATATTCGTCCTTTGAAGAACTTCCCGCCACGGGTCACGATTTTTCCGATTGGGAATATTTGAACGAAACGCAGCATATCCGCGTTTGCCGTAATTGCGACGTTCGAGGGTACGCGGATCACGACTTTACGGAGGACGCCGCGGTAGAGGAGACCTGTTCTTCCGCGGGGCGGACGGAAGGAATGCATTGCGCGGCTTGCGAAAAAGTCTTCAAAGCGCAGGTCGAGATCCCCGCCGATCCCGAAAAGCATCGACTCGTATCCGTCGCGGCGAAGCGCCCGGGTTGCGAGGAAGAAGGTTGGAATGCGTATCGGTATTGCGAGCTGTGCGATTATTCGGAGAAAACCTCGATCGATCCGTTGGGTCATAAAAAGTCTTATAATTTGTCGAGCGATTCAAGCGGGCATTTCCGCACCTGCCTGCGCTGTTCCGAGCGGCTCGGGGTCGAACCGCACGAAAACGAAATCGAGGAAGCGGTCGAGCCGAGTTGTTTCCGCGACGGGCGGACGGAAGGCGCGCATTGCAAGGTTTGCGGCTATCGGACCCGAACGCCCGAGATCGTCCCTCGGATCGGCAGTCACGATTTAACGGAATATCCCGCCGCGGAGCCCGATTGCGTAACGCCCGGAAACGAAGCGTACGTCCGTTGCTCGCGATGCGATTATACCGATTACAAAGAGATCCCCGCGCTCGGACACAGTAAGACGGAGTACCCCGGGAAACCCGCGACTTGCACGGAGAGCGGCTTCGCGAATTATTTCGTTTGCTCGCGTTGCTCGTTCTCTTCTTACGCGGAGCTTCCCGCGAAAGGGCATACGCTCGTCGAGGAAGAAAGCGAGCCCCCGACTTGCCTCACCGCGGGACACGACGCTTATTCCCATTGCTTGAATTGCGATTTTACGACCTATCGAGAGATCCCCGCGCTCGGTCACGAGATCGAAAACCATCCCTACGCCGAGCCGACTTGCGTGAAAGACGGGTGCGCCGCGTATGAGACGTGTTCTCGCTGCTCGTATACCACCTTTGAGAGGATCCCCGCGCTCGGGCATCATCCGGGCGAACTTCAATCGAATGAAAGCGGGCATTTCCATCTTTGCGTTCGTTGCTCGGCTCAGATGGATTCTACCGCGCATACGCCCGTCACCGATCCGAGGGTGGAAGCGACTTGCACCGAAACGGGCTTGACCGAAGGGGCGCATTGCTCGGTCTGCGCTTACGTCACCCTCGCGCAAGAGACGATCCCCGCGGCGGGGCATGCTTTGGAGCATTACGCCGCCGAAGCGCCTACTTGTCTTTCGGATGGTCACGCGGAATACGAAGCTTGCCGAATTTGCGACTACACGACCTATACCGTCATTCCCGCGCTCGGACACGACGAGATTCCGCACGAAGGTCTCGAACCGACCTGCACCGAAAGCGGCTATTCGGCGTACGTCACCTGCTCGCGTTGCGACTATTCGACCTATTGTGAATTGCCCGCAAACGGTCACACGATCGTTTCTTACGATAGGAAGGAGGCGACCTGCACCGAAAGCGGGCATAACGCTTATGAAGAGTGTACTTGCTGTTCGTACACGACGATAGAGATGTTTGCGCCGCTTGGGCATTCGGAGGGGAGCGAATTGGGCAGAGACAGCTCGGGACATTACTATTATTGCGCTCGTTGCTCGATCCCGATGGATCTTCTTCCGCATACGCCCGCGATCGATCCGGGAGTGGAGGCGAATTGCTCCGAAACGGGCTTGACCGAAGGCTCGCATTGCTCGGTCTGCGCTTACGTCATCCTTGCGCAGGAAACGATCCCCGTAAACGAGGATCACGTGCTTATCGATCATCCCGCGCAAGCCGTAACTTGCACCGAGGAAGGCTGGGCGGCATACGTTACTTGCTCGCGCTGCTCCTATTCGACGTACGGGGCGATCCCCGCGCTCGGGCATTCGCCGAGCGGCTCGTATTACGATGATTCGGCACATTGGGCAAAGTGTTCGCGTTGCGAGTCGGCTTTGACGCGCTCGCCGCATTCGTTCTCCGTCCTCGCATCCGTGTCGCCCGACTGTGTGAATGCGGGCGAGGATACTTACGGGTGTTCGGCTTGCGCTTATACCTATTCCGAGGCGACTCCCGCGCTCGGTCACGATTACGTCGTCTACGATAATATCCCGCAAACCTGCGTTACCTACGCGCACTTTTACAGCGCTTGCTCGCGTTGCTCCGATTCTTACGAGTACACGGGGACCGAGTACGCGCCGCATCAATACGAAGCGGAAACCTGCAAGGTCTGCCGGCGCAACGAGCTTATGGATTACTACGAGACGTTTACCTTACACGGAAATAATTCTTCCGACTTGATCAGTATCCGAGATGAGAAAGAATTGCGGTTGTTATACGACTACTTGCTGTTCTATAAAGTGACGTATTACAAATACTTTTCTTATCCGAACCTGACGGTCTCGGAATTTGAAGATCTTGTGGATCAGCTCCTCAAAAAAACCACCGCGCAAAATTGGGCGTTCCAATATTCGCACGGCGGCAGTCCCCTATATTTTAGGATGCGTTGCATGAGCGAGGATAATTTCCGCCTCGATAAAGTCGCTACCCTTTTGCCCGGGCAAGACTATGCGATCGAGGAACGCGCGCAGCAGGACTTCCTCGCGATAAACCGAATGGGCGAGGCGCGGGGCGATTCCTTCGAGGATTTCCCGTATTTGACGAGGATGAATTCCGTCTCCGTTACTTCCTCCGACCAACTCTTTTACGCTTTCTCTCACGGCTATAAACCCATCCCGACTTCGGGGTCCGCCGCGGAGCGGATGATGAATAAAGCGAAAACGATCTGTCGCGAATATATTTCGGACGATATGACGGACGTTCAAAAACTCTATGCGATCATGCAATGGATGGTCGCGGAAGTGACCTACGATTACGGAGCGATCACCGCTTCGGATTCGGGTTCGATCCTTTGGCAGTATGCGACCGCTTGGTATGCGGAAGGTGTCTTCGACTATCATCTCGCGGTTTGCGACGGGATCGCGAAAGCGGTCTGCATTCTCGCGGGTATCGAGGATATCAAATGCGTTCGCGTGCACGGAAATTCGCACGCTTGGAATCGAGTCTGGGTCGACGACGGAAGCGGGGAAAAGAAATGGTTCGTCTACGACGCTACGCACGCGAACCTCGGCGTAAACGGTTCTTACGAAACGTTCGCGCTGAAAAACTTTTTGATCAGCGACCGACAAAAAAGCGAGTTCCACTACGTAGCCGTTAACTATACCGAGGAAAACTGCGCGGCGGTTACGGAAGGCAATCCCTATGCGTTCGTTCATTACGGAACGGCTGCGGAATCGCAATCGAACGATCTTGTGATCGTAAACGCCGGCGAGTTGGATGCGGTCGTTCAAACACTCGTGCCGGTGCGAAACGCGTCCGACACCGATTACGTTACGATCGAGATCTTTATCGACGCGGCGTACTGCCCGACGATGGATGATTGCTCGAATGCGGTTCGGCAGGCGTTAAACAGCGCGTTCTGTTATAAATCGTTCAGCTATATCGGTGGCGCGGCGACCTACGGGGAAAGGAGCGGATTCCGCTATATGATCCTCTTGGGAACGGCAAGCTAATGCGGAGAGGGGTGAGGAAATGAAAGCGGCGTTCGTCATTCTTCTTTCGATCCTGATCGCGGTTAGCGGCGGGCTTCTCGCGTACGGCGCGATCCTCGGACCCGCGAAAACGTTCGTTCCCGAATCGAGCGGCGTTCTCGAAGCGCCTCCGCCGAATATTTATATGGCGGGCGAGACGCCGAACGACGTTTCCGTGTCTCTCGTTCAAAACCTAACGCCCGAGCAGGCGGCGGATGCGCTCCTTGCGGTCACCTATAATTCGCTGATGGCGGAGCGGTATTACTTCTTCTGTCACGTCGACGCTCTTGCGGGCAATAAGTACTCCTGTTCGGATTATTTCAGGATCTTGCAAAGGGGCGCGGATTTCTTCTATCAGGCGCTGACCTACGGCGGCGGGTGGAACGTCGGCGTTTGTCACGCCGCGATCGGCTCGACCCGCCTCGACGCCACGACCTTGAATGTCTCCTACGATCGCTCCGCGAAGACGTTCGACGCGGCTTTTCCCGATCGTCCGGACGTCAGGGAGGCGAATCCCGGCGCGTTCGCGCGGACCCCGTATCGCGTGTACGGGCTGTTCGGGCTGCCCCTCGGTTTGGACGCGAAGGATTGGCGCGGGACGGATTACTCCGTTATGACGGGCGCGACCGTTTCGGTCGAGTCTCCGTCTCCCGCCGCTCCGTATTACAGGCTTTTCCTTTCGCTCGACCCCGCCGCGGCGAACGCTTCCGCGGAAACGCTTCGTCGCTTGAACGAGGGCGCGGGCGGCAAGATGAAGAACCTGACGGTCTCTTCCTTGACCTTTACCTTCGAGATTTGGGAGTGCGGGCTGTTCCGTTCGATCGAGGTCTCGTCCGATCTGACCGCGACGCTCGGCGGGAAGACGGGAAAAGCGATGTTGAAGCGATCCTATGAATTCAGCTATGATAAAAAAGCGGCAAGCATCCTTTCGCAACTCAAAGAGAAGGGATGGGAAAGGGCGTTGAAAGCGTCCGATCTCGAAAAACTGACGGAGAGGGAAGCGGCGGAAGCCGCGCCCGCTTCGAATCGATAAACGGAGGAATCTATGAAAAAAGTTATCGTCATCATTCTCGCGATCCTGATCGCCGCAAGCGGCGGACTTCTCGTCTACGGCGCGATCCTCGGACCCGCGAAAACGTTCGTTCCCGAAAAGGACGGCGTGCTCCTCGCTCCGCCCGCGAACATTTACTCGGAGGGAAAAGCGGCGTACGATCCGTCTTCCGCGCTCGTTCAAAACGCGTCGTCCGATCAGATCGCCGAAGCGCTCGTAAACGTTTGCTATAATCATCTCAGGGTAAAACGCTATAATTTCTTCTGTCACGTCGATTCCCTCTCGGGGAATAAATACGGCTGTTCGGATTATTTCAGGATCGTCCAAGACGGAACGGACTTCTTTTATCAGGCGTTGACCTATGCGAGCGGAACGAACACGGGCGTTCGCCACGCTTCGATGGGAAACACGCGCTTCGACGTGACGACGTTCAACGTTTCGTACGATCGCTCGACCAAGACTTTCGACGCGGCTTTCCCCGATCCCACTCCGAAAGAAACTCCGGGAACGCCCTATAATTATTATCCGGACAGACCCGAGGTTCTCTTTAATCTTCCCTTGGCGCTCGCAGACGAATCGGGGAAAACAGCCGACTATTCGGTTATGGCGAACTGCTCGTTCGATCTTGCGCTTCCTTCCGCGTCCGCGGGGTATTACACGCTGGAACTTACGCTCGATCCCGCCTCGGTCAACGCGTCTTCGGAAACGATCCGTTGTTTGAACGATTGTATGGGCGGTAAAATGAAAAATATCAACGTCAGCGCGTTGAGCTTCCGTTTCGAGATATGGGGAAGCGGCGTTTTCCGCAAGATCGACGTGAATTCGGAATTCACGGCGACCGTCAGCGGTAAAACGGGAAGCGGGAAAATGACTCGCGCCTACGAATTCAGTTACACGCCGGAAGCCGGCAGTATTCTGAAACAATTAAAGGACGCCGATTGGGAAAAATTCTGCCCGCAAAAGGATAAAGACATCCTTTCGGCGCGTGAAAATTCTTGGATCGAATAGCGGGGTAAGGAAAAAATGAAAGCGGTTTGGCAAAAGATAAAAAGCGTAGCCTCTTCGCGCGCGTTTCTCGCGGTTTTTACTCTTCTCGCTTACGCGGAGATCTACGTCTTCGTTTCGAGTTCCTTTTTCGAGAGAGATCGTTCGCTTTTCGGTCCCGCGTTCATAGGGATCTTACTTCTTTCGCTCTCGATCGCTTTGACTTTGTTTTTCGGCGTTTCGCTGTTTCTTGCCGTCTATCGTAAGGAAGGGGAGAGAAACGGCGTCTTTTGTTTGGTCGCGGAGATCGTCGCGCTTCTTTTCGGGGCGGCGCTTCCGATCTTGACGTATTACGGAAGAATGACGGAAAGCGTTACTTTTTTGAAAACGCTTCCGTATTTCGCGGCGGGGCTCGTCGCGATCGCGACTTTGTTTTTGATCCCTCTCGCGAAGAAGAAAGCGATCCTCGCGTTCGTCGCGGTCGCCGTCTTTGTCGGACTTTCCGCGGGCGTGACGGCGATCTCCGCGAACGGTGAAAAACTCGAATTCGAGGCGGCGCCCGTCGTCTTCGACACGGGGAAGGATTTCTCCGTCGTGTGGTGCACGAACGCCGTTTCCGTCGGCTATTTGGAATATACCTACGGCGATCAAAAGTACGTCGTTTACGACGCGTCGGACGGTAAATATCGCCTCGATCGCAGGGTGCATACCGTGCGCGTTCCGTACGAGCACCTTTACGGCAACACCTATACGGTGGCTTCCGCAAAAGTGCTGCGAAACGCGTCGCGGGATCCCAAACTCGGCACGTTTATCAAGTCGAAAGGTTACAAATTCGCCGACAAAGTCACCGGCGACGAATTGAAGATGCTTTCTCTGACCGATTGGCACGAGAAGACGGATCGCGCCGCAACGCTTGCGGAAATGCGCTCCGATTACGATCTCCTCTTGGTGATGGGGGACGAGATCAATTATGTAAACGAATTCGAAGATATCATAAACTTCGCGGTCATTCCCGCCGGAAAGATCACGGGCGGCGTTAAGCCCGCGCTCTTCGTGCGGGGCAATCACGAGATCCGCGGCAAGTATTCGGGCGAAATCAAATCCGTGATCGGCTTGGAGAATTATTATTTTACGACGAGTTACGGCGAAGTGAATTTCCTCATTTTCGACGGCGGGGATACCAAGCCGGATGAGGACGCGGAATTCGGCGTCGTGAACGTGTGCGAGAGTTACCGTGAAAAGCAACTTGCGGAGATGGAAGCGCTCCCCGTGATCGCTACGGGCTATAACGTTTGCCTGTGCCATATCCCGCTCTTTTCCAGAGAGATCCTCGATGAGGAGCCCAAGGGGGAGAAAGCGGACGAACAGTACGAGCGCTTTGCCGCCATTCTCGCGCATCACGAGGTCAAGCTCGAAATAGCGGGGCACGAGCATTTCCTCGACTATACGCAAGGCGGCGCGAGTGCCACCTTGATCGCGGGCGGCCCCACCGAAGCGAACGGATACGTCGCCTGCTTTATCACAGTTAAGGCGGGCGTGGCGAATATCGAGGCGTATAACGCGGAGGGTACCGTGGCGACGTACGGCCCCCTCGCGCTTCGTTAAAGGAGGGGCGTATGACGGAGGATCTCAAAAGAAAGACCCCGATCATGGGGTGGGCGTCTTGGAACTGCTTCCGGACGAACATATCGGAAGAAAAACTCAAAGCGCAATTCGACGCGCTCGTTTCGACGGGGCTCGCGGCGAGCGGCTACGTTTACGCGAACACGGACGACGGCTTTTTCGGCGGTCGCGATGCGGACGGGAAACTTTTGTTTCATAAAGAGCGTTTTCCGAACGGGATCAAGGTCCTTGCGGAATACGCGCACGCGCTCGGGCTGAAAGCGGGCATTTATTCGGAGGCGGGCAGGGCGTCTTGCGGGTATTATTACGACAACGAGGGGAAAAACGGCGCAGACGTCGGTTTGTTCGGTCACGAAAGAGAGGACCTCGAAACCTTCCTCGTCGATTGTGATTTTGATTTTCTCAAAGTCGATTGGTGCGGCGCGCTTCGCGAAGGCGTGGACGAAAAAGAAGAGTACGTCAAGATCGGAAAGATCCTGAACGAGATCCGCGGACGCAAGGGAAAGAGCGTCGTCTATAATATCTGCCGCAAGTTTTTCCCCGGAGAATGGGCGGTCGAGATCGCGGATTCCTGGCGCACCGCCGCGGATATCCGACCGGATTTCGCCTCGATCCTGCGCCAGATCGACAATATCAAACCGCTTCGGAGATTCTGCTCTCCGGGTCACGTTAACGATCTCGATATGATGCAGATCGGGAACGGGCTTTCGCCCGCGGAAGAAAGAACGCATTTTGCGATGTGGTGTATGATGTCCACGCCGCTGATGATCGGTTGCGACTTGACGAAGATCCCCGCGGAAACGCTTGCCGTTTTGAAAAACGAAGAACTGATCGCGCTCGATCAGGACGAAGCGTGTTTGCAGGCGTTCGTCGTGAAAGAGATCAAGGGCGAAAGCGGAGCCTTACTCGGCGAAGTTTGGGTAAAGGAACTCGGGAAGAAAAACTCCGCGGAAAAGGCGATCGCATTCCTGAACCGAAGCGACGAGCCTCTTTCGATGTCGATCGACCCAAAAGAAGCGGGGCTTCTCGGGCGTCTTCTTTCCGTTCGCGATCTTTGGAAGAAAAAAGATCTGCCGCTCGGCGAGCCGCTGTCGTTTTTCGTTCCGCCGCGCGAAACAGTCGTGATTCGCGTAAGAAGCGAGAAAGCGGGAGAATGCGCGGACGTAAACGAATCTTCCGCCTACGTCGAGCCCGCGCCGTTCATCCCGATCTCTCGGGAAAAGGCGCGCGAACTTGTCGAAAACGGGGCGCTCCTTCTCGACGCGCGAACGAGAGAAGAATATAGGGAAGGGCATTTGAAAGGCGCGCTTTGCACGCCGTTTACCGAGATCTATTCTCACATCTCGGAAACCGTCCCAACCAAAGACACGGTCTGTGTCGTCTATTGCTCGAAAGGGCTTCGAAGCGCGCAGGTCAAGTACACGATGGACCACATGGGCTATACTCGCGTTTATTCGGTCGGCGGCATCGAATGCGAGGGAGAACTCTGATCGTTTTACAAAATCTCCGTTTATTCCCTCGGAAATTTTCTACCGCCTTTACTAACTACCTATTTTTATGATATAATACTCTCTATGGAACTCGTCGGAACCATTGAGAGTATTATTTTCAGAAACGCGGAGAACGGCTATTCCGTCGTCGGCGTTTCCACGCCCAAGCGCGTGACCTGCGTGGGCGTCTTTCCCCCCGTTACGGAAGGGGAAAGGGTCGTTATGTCCGGCGATTACGTCGTGAATCGAAATTTCGGCGAGCAGTTCAAGGTCGTCGCGGTCAAAGTCTCTCCGCCGACCAATCGCGAAAGTATGATCAAGTATCTTTCGGGCGGTCTGTTTAAGGGGATCGGCGAAGTCACCGCGAAAAACATAGTGAGCCACTTCGGCGAAAAGACCTTCGAAGTCATCGAATTTACGCCGCTCGAACTCGTAAAGGTTCGCGGCGTCAGCCGTCAGAAAGCGGAAAGCATCGGGGAGCAGTTTTCGTCCTTCCGCGCGATGCAAAACACGATCATCTTTTTGCAGGGGTACGAGATCTCTTTGAACCTTGCGCTGAAAATCTATCGCACCTACGAGGGCTTGACCGAGCAGATCATTCGAAATAATCCCTTTCGCCTGATCGAAGACGTGGACGGGGTGGGCTTTTCCACCGCCGATATGCTCGCGCTTCAAATGGGGATCGAGAAGGACAGCACTTTCCGCATAAGCGCGGCGATCGTCCACGTCCTCAAAACGTCGGCTTCCACCAAGGGGCATACCTATCTTCCGATCGGAATGCTCGTCCGCGAGACGATGAAACTTCTCGGTTTCGACGGAGAGAAGGAAAGCGCGGTCTTGACCGTCCTCGACGAAATGCAACTGGACGGAACGGTCGTCTACCTGAACGATCTTCATATGAACGGCGTTATGCTGTCTTCCTATCACAACCTCGAAAAGAATATCGCGAAGACCCTTCTTCGCATTATGGAGTCGAGCAGCGACCTCGACCTCAATCTCGAACGGGAGATCGAGCAATTCGAAAAGCGCGAGAACGTCAAGCTCCACCCCTCGCAAAAAGAGGCGGTGACGGCGGCGGTGAACAGCGGCTGCGTCGTCATTTCCGGCGGCCCCGGGACGGGCAAAACGACGATCATCAAATGCATTATCGAGATCCTGCGTCAAGAGGGCTATTCTTTCGCGTTGACCGCGCCGACGGGGCGGGCGGCGAAAAGGATGAGCGAGGCGACGGGATCGGAAGCGAAGACCATCCATCGCCTTCTCGACATTCATTCGAGCGATTATTATTCGGGGACGAAGATCGACGCGGACGTCATCATCGTGGACGAGATCAGTATGGCGGACGAATATATTTTCAACGCCCTTCTTCGCGCCGTTCCGCAAGGAGGAAAGATCGTCCTCGTCGGCGATAAGGATCAGCTTCCGTCCGTCGGGGCGGGCAACGTCCTATCGGATATCATCGCCTCGCAGAAGATCCCCGTAAAATACCTGACGCATATCTATCGCCAATCGGCGGACAGCAATATCGCGATCTACGCGCATATGATCAACGGAGGCAACGTCCCCGAGTTCGATAACGGGAGCCGCGACTTTTTCTTCGATAACGTAAAAGAAGGCGAAAGCGTCGTAAAGGACGTGATCTCGCTTTGCACCGAGCGTTTGCCACGCTATTTCGGACTGGACGCGTCGGATGTGCAAGTCCTCGCGCCCCTGAAAAAAGGAGACGGCGGCGTCGAAGATCTGAACGCCGAGCTGCAAAAGGTTTTGAACGCGCCCTCGCAGGAGAAAAAGGAGATCGCGCACGGCGATCGCGTCTTCCGCGAAGGGGATCGCGTGATCCACACCGTCAATAATTATCACCTCGGTTGGATCCTTCCCTCGGGCGGCGGCTACGAGGCGGGCGAAGGCGTCTTCAACGGCGATATCGGAAAGATCCTCGAAGTCGATAAAGCGGAAGCGCAGGTCAAAGTCCGTTTCGAGGACGGCAAGATCGCGACCTACACCTCGGGCGATATCGATCAGCTTTCTCTCGCCTACGCGATCAGCGTCCATAAAAGCCAAGGCTCGGAATTCCCGATCGCGGTCGTCGCGTTTAACCGCTATAACCCGATCGTGACGTCGCGCAATCTTCTTTACACGGCGATCACCCGCGCGCGCCGCGCCGTCGTCCTCGTCGGAAACAAAGGAGACGTCGTCCGAATGATCAAGAATAACTACACGGAAAAGAGGCATACCGCCTTGTCCCGCTTCCTGACGCAAAATGAAATTTGACCCGAGAAAACTGCTTTCCGCGCTCTTCGTGTCGGAGTATAACTGCCTGTTCTGCGGAAGGGAACTCGCGGGCAAGACCCGTTACGCGGTTTGTTCGAATTGCTACCAAAAGCAAGAGGTTATCGAACGCGGTTGCTTGAAATGCGGAAAATTGCTCGTGACCGAAGCGGAGTATTGCTTGGATTGCCAAGAGAACGAAAAGGGATTCGACGTCGCCGTCGCGCCGTTTGCGTACTCCGCCGCGATCCCGAACCTCGTGATGGATCTGAAATTCAACAATAAGCGATATCTCGCGCCCTATATGGCGCGCTTTATGACGGATAAATTTCTCGATCGGGGTTTGACGGCGTCCGTGGTCGTCCCCGTTCCGCTCCATAAGAATCGGGAGAAAAAGCGCGGCTACAACCAAAGCGCGCTTCTCGCTTCGGAGATCGCGAAAGGGTTGAATATTCCTTATCTTCCGTCTGTTGCGTCTCGGGTGAAAGACACGCTGACTTCCTCCACGCTCGAAGGCGGCAGAAAAGCCCGCGAAGAAAATATGAAGGACGCGTTCGTAATAAACGATCCGTCCGCGGTGAAAAATAAGGTCGTCCTGATCGTGGACGACGTCCTGACGACGGGTTCGACTTCGGGCGAACTCGCCCGCGCGCTCAAAAAGGCGGGCGCGACCCGCGTCGTCGCGCTGACCTTCGCCACGACCAAGGAAAAACCGCCCGTCCAAAAAGAGGAAGCGCCGAGCATTATTGATCTAAAATAGTTTTACTTATGATCTTTGGTATAGTAAAATAAAATCGAGGTGTATTATGAGTTTATTTCCAAGCGTAAACGACAGACAAGTCAAAAAGCTCCGCAAGATCGCGGATAAAATAGAACTTCTCGCCCCGCATTACGCGTCTCTTTCGGACGACGAATTGAAGGCGATGACCCCCGCGTTCAAAGAAAAACTCGCGCAGGGCGCCACGCTCGACGATATCCTTCCCGACGCGTTCGCCGTCGTCCGCGAAGCGGCGACCCGCGTCCTCGGGATGCGCCATTTCTACGTCCAGCTTCTCGGCGGTATCGCGCTCCATCAAGGCAGGATCGCGGAAATGTGTACCGGTGAAGGTAAGACCCTCGTCAGTACCTTGCCCGCCTATTTGAACGCGCTTACCGGAAAGGGGATGCATATCGTCACGGTGAACGATTACCTCGCCAAACGTGACGCGGAATGGATGGGCAAAGTCCACCGCTTCCTCGGGCTTACCGTCGGCGTCTCGATCGAAGGAATGACCTCCGAAGAAAAGAAAAAAGCCTACGAATGCGATATCCTTTACGCGACGAATAACGCGCTCGGCTTCGATTACCTCCGCGACAATATGGCGGTTTCGAAAGCGCAGACCGTGCAGCGCGGAATGAACTTCGCGATCATCGACGAGGTGGATAGCATCTTGATCGACGAAGCGAGGACCCCGCTTATCATCTCGGGCAGAGGAAATAAAAGCAGCGAAATCTATATAACGGTCAATCGTTTCGTCAAGACCCTTCACGAGGAAGATTACGAGAAGGACGAAAAGGAGAACAGCATTCGCCTGACCGAAGAGGGCGTCGCGAAAGCGGAGCGTTATTTCGCGATCGATAACCTCGGCGACATCGAAAACAACGATCTGAACCATCATATCAACATCGCCTTGAAAGCGCAATTTATGATGAAGCGCGACAGCGATTATATCGTCAACGATCACGAAGTCATCATTATCGACGAATTCACGGGTCGATTGATGATCGGTCGCCGTTACAGCGACGGCTTGCATCAGGCGATCGAAGCGAAGGAAGGCGTCCGCGTTAAGGACGAGAACAAGACCCTCGCGACGATTACTTTCCAAAACTATTTCCGTATGTACAAAAAGCTCTCGGGTATGACGGGTACCGCCAAGACCGAGGAAACCGAGTTCAAGCAGATCTACGGTTTGGACGTCGTCCAGATCCCGACGAATCTTCCCGTTCAGCGCAAGGATATGAACGATCTTTTGTATAAAACGAAAGCCGGCAAGATGCGCGCGATCGTCGCGGATATCCGCGATTGTTATGAGAGAAAGCAACCCGTCCTCGTCGGCACGATTACGGTCGAAAAGAGTGAAGAACTCTCCGCTCTTCTCAAAAAGGAGAAAATTCCCCATAACGTTTTGAACGCGAAGAATCACGAGCGCGAAGCGGAGATCGTCGCGCAGGCGGGTCGCCTCGGACAGGTCACGATCGCGACGAATATGGCGGGCCGCGGAACGGATATCATGCTCGGCGGCAATCCTGAATATCTTGCGCGCGCCGCGCTCGAAAAGAACAATTATTCTCACGAAGCGATCGTCGAAGCGATGGGCTTTGCGAAAGAAGTCTCGGAAGAAGCGCTCCGCGCGAGAGAGGATTTCAAGCGTTTTTATAAAGAGTACAAAGAGCAGACCGACGCGGAAAAGAAAGAAGTATTGGCGCAGGGCGGTCTCAGAGTCATCGGAACGGAGCGTCACGAAAGCCGCCGCATCGATAACCAGCTCCGCGGTCGTTCGGGAAGACAAGGCGACGTCGGTTCCTCGGTGTTCTACGTCTCGATGGAAGACGATCTCGCGAGAATCTTCGGCGGCGAAAGGATGTACTCCATCGCGAATACCTTTAATTTGGATGAAGATACGCCGATCGAGCTTAAAATCATCACCCGCGCGATCGAGCGCGCGCAACTCGCGGTCGAAAACCGCAATTACAGCGTCCGTAAGCACGTCCTTGCCTACGACGACGTTATGAACCGTCAGCGCGAGATCATCTACGCCGAAAGGAATAAGGTTTTGACCGGCGAAGACGTCCACGAGGAGATCGTCAAGATGATCCCGTCCGTCGTCGCGGAATTCGTCGCGGGCGTCGTCGATTACTCCAAAGATTACGTCCTTTGGGATTACGACAGGATCAATAAAGAGATCAACGACAGGCTTCTCCCCGAAGGCTCCTACGTCGTCACGAAGGAACTCGCTTCGGGCTTGAATCTGCATAAGGTCATCAACGCGGTCGCGCTCGCCGCGGTCAACGCCTACGACGAGAAGGAAGCGTCCTACAAAGAGCAGGGCATCTCCTTCGGCGACTTCGAAAGAGCGATCATGCTGCGCGTCGTCGACTCCAAATGGATCGACCATATCGACGCGATGGACGCGCTCCGCAAGGGCATCGGTCTCCGCGCAATCGGTCAACACGATCCCGTGATCAGCTACTCGAACGAAGGTTTCGAAATGTTTGACGAGATGATCGCATCCATTCAGCGCGATATCGTCTTTATGGCGCTCAAAATGGAGATCCGCAAAGAGGAAGGTCCCAGACAGCCGAAACCTCTCGTCCCCGAGAAAAAGCCCCAAAAAGTCGGGCGTAACGATCCCTGCCCCTGCGGTAGCGGAAAGAAATACAAGAATTGCTGCGGCAGGTAATTATGGTTGAATTCGACGAAAGTAAGCAAAGGGTCTCCGAACTCAATAAGACGATAGACGAAGTCGTGGACGCGCTCGGCGTTCCCGCTCTCGAAGCGCGCAAAAAAGAGCTCGAAGAGATTCAAAACGAAGAAGGCTTTTGGAGCGATCAAGCCAAAAGCCAAAAGGTCAATAAAGAGTTGAAGCAGGTCACGGACAAACTCAAAAAAGTCGAGAAGCTCCGCGCCTCTTCCGACGATATTTCCGTTATGATCGAGCTTGGAGAAGAGGCGGAAGATCTTTCCGTCCTGCCCGAGATCGAAGAAGATCTCAAAAAACTTGCGGAGCAAGCGGAAGAGATCAAGATCGCCGCGCTTCTCAAAGGAAAACACGACGGGTGCGACGCGATTTTGACGCTCCACGCAGGTGCGGGCGGAACGGAAGCGCAGGATTGGTGCAGTATGCTCTTCCGTATGTACTCCCGTTACGCGGAAAAGCAAGGCTATTCGATGAAGGTTTTGGATTCCCTCCCGGGTGACGAAGCGGGGATCAAATCGGTCAGTTTCGAGATCGACGGCGACAACGCTTACGGGTATCTGAAAGCGGAAAAGGGCGTCCATCGCCTCGTCCGTATTTCTCCGTTTGACGCGAACAGCCGTCGCCATACCTCGTTCGCTTCCCTCGAAGTTATGCCCGTGATCCAAGACGACGGCGAGATCCAGATCCGCCCCGAAGACTTGAAGGTGGATACCTATCGCAGCGGCGGCGCGGGCGGTCAGCACGTTAATAAGACCGAAAGCGCGATCCGCATCACGCATATTCCGACGGGCATCATCGTCGCCTGTCAGAACGAGCGCAGCCAGATCCAAAACCGCGAAGTCGCGATGCAGATGCTTCGAAGCAAACTCGTCGAGCTCAAAGAGCGCGAGCAAATGGAGTACGAGCAATCCCTCAAAGGCGAACTCAAAAAGATCGAATGGGGCAGTCAGATCCGCTCCTACGTCTTCTGCCCGTATACCCTCGTTAAAGACCATCGCACGGGCTACGAGAATGCGAACGTGCAAGCCGTTATGGACGGCGATTTGCAAGATTTCATCGTCGAATATTTGAAAAAGGCGTAATATGGAAAATCCTCTTTCCGAGAAAAAAGATCTGACGATCGTCGCGGTCGAAAGCTCCTGCGACGAAACGGCGTGCGCCGTCTTAAAGGACGGCGTTATTCTTTCTTCCGTCATCTCTTCTCAGATCGAGATCCATAAAAAGTTCGGCGGCGTCGTCCCCGAGATCGCGAGCCGAAATCACGTCCTCGATATCGAGAGCGTCGTCTCCGCCGCGCTCGACAAAGCGGGGATTCGCGCGGAGGACGCGGACGCGTTCGCCGTGACCTACGGGGCGGGGCTTCTCGGCGCGCTCCTCGTCGGCGTCAGCTATATGAAAGGGCTTGCCTGCGCCCTCGATAAACCCCTCGTCAAAGTCAATCACATCCGCGGTCATATCGCCGCGAATTATCTCGCCGATCCGTCCTTGAAGCCTCCGTATATCGGGCTTATCGTTTCGGGCGGGCACACGGCGGTCGTCCGCGTTACGGATTATCTTTCCTTCGAGTATCTCGGCGGAACGATGGACGACGCGGTCGGCGAAGCCTTCGACAAAGTCGCGCGCGTCTTGTCGCTCCCGTATCCCGGCGGACCCGAGATCGAGAGGGCGGCGAAAGGCGGCGAAGCGACCGTCTATATCCCCGAGCCGAAAACGGGCGAATTCGATTTTTCGTTCAGCGGGATCAAGACGTCCGTCATCAATTACGTCCATAACGCGACCGCAAGGGGCGAGGAGATCAAAAAGGCGGACGTCGCCTATTCCTTCCAAACGGCGGTCTCATCGATGCTCGTCAAAGCGGCGGTCAAAGCCGCGAAGAAATTCGGCTTGAAGGATATCGCGATCGCGGGCGGCGTAGGCGCGAACGGCGCGCTTCGGGCGACTTTGACGGAAGAATGCGAAAAGCGCGGCTTGAAAGCGCATTTCCCGACCAAGGAGACTTGCACGGATAACGCGGCGATGATCGCGATGGAAGCCTATCTCCAAATCCGCTACGGGGACGGGTCGTGCTTTGCGGACGACGCGCTGGACGCAAAGGCTTCTTTGCCGCTCGTTTGAGCGCGAAGAAACGGCTTTGCATATCGCGCAACTGCTTTGTTTCTGACTTCAAAAGCGCACGGTTACGTACAAGGAGTACGCGCCCGTGTGCTTTTTCGTCGAGCCTCGCATTTGCATCGATCTCCAAAGCCGTTAAAGGAATTCTTTATGTGCCTGCTATTTTCAATGCTTTTCCGTCTTTGTTTCAGTCGATTCGATTGAATCGCTTCGGGTGTTATTGACAAAGCGCGCGCGGTGATGTATAATACTTACTAACATATTTTAAGGAGATTTTTCGGTATGGGTATCAACAAATGCAAACTGTATTGCAGAGTGTTTCAAAAGTTTATGTACGTCGGCTTGTCTTTAATGCCGTGGCGCGAACCCGAACTCATCACGGGGGCGGGGTGCCTGAAAGACGTAGCCGCGAAGCTTCAAGAGCTCGGTTTGAAACATCCTTTGATCGTAACGGACGGATTCCTTCACAGCATTCGCATCTACGCGCCTTTGACGGACGAGATGGATAAGCTCGGAATGCCGTACTCGATTTACGGGGAAGCCGTTCCCAACCCGACCGTGCATAACGTCGCCGCGGCGTACAAAATGTTCGTGGACGACGGCTGCGACTGCTTGATCGCCGTCGGCGGCGGTTCCTCGATGGACTGCGCCAAGGGCTGCGGCGCGCAAGCCGCTTGCCCGAACAGGACGCTTGCGGATATGAAAGGTCTTTTGAGAGTCGGAAAGAACATCCCGACGCTGTTCGCCGTCCCGACGACGGCGGGCACGGGCAGCGAAGTAACGGTCACCGCCGTTATCTCCAACCCCGAGATGCGCGATAAGTACACGATGAACGATCTGCACTTGATCCCGCATTACGCCGTCCTCGATCCGACCTTGACCTATAACCTCCCGCCGCACGTCACTTCGACGACCGGTCTCGACACTTTGACCCACGCGGTTGAAGCCTATATCGGCAGCGCAAACACCAAGCGCACCAAGGAGAACGCGAGGATCGCGGTCAAACTCGTCTTTGAAAATCTCTACACGGCGTACGCCGAGCCGCATAACGAACTTGCGCGTTTGAATATGCAAAACGCGTCTTACCGCGCGGGTCTCGCGTTTACGCGCGCTTACGTCGGAACCGTCCACTCCCTCGCGCATGCGATCGGCGGTTATTACGGCGTTCCGCACGGACTTGCGAACGCGGTCTTGCTCCCCGTCGTCCTCCGCGCGTACGGTTCTTCCGCGCATAAGAAACTTGCGGAGCTTGCGGATCTCGTCGGCATAACGGGCGCGACCGCTGCGGAAAAAGCGAATAAGTTCATCAAGGCGATCGAAGAACTCAACAAAAAGATGGCGATCCCCACCAAGATCGAAGGCAAATGGGAGATCAAAGAAGAGGATCTGCCCGCGCTCGCGAAACACGCGTTCGACGAGACGAACCCCCTCTATCCCGTTCCGAAGATCTTCTCGGAAAAAGAACTCATCGACATTTATAATCAGATCCGCTGAAATGTCGCATAGGGAAATCGCACAAGCAAACTTCAAAAAGGGCTATAACTGCGCGCAATCCGTGGTTATGGCCTTTTGCGATTATACGGGCTTAACGGAAAAAGAAAGCGCGCGGCTCGCTTCTTCCTTCGGGGGAGGGCTCGGGCGAATGCGCGAGGTCTGCGGCGCGGTCAGCGGAATGGCGATCGTGGCGGGGATTTTATACGGCTATGACGATCCGTCGGTTCTCGGCGCGTCGGCGAAGCATTACGCGCTCGTGCAGGAACTTGCGGGCGCATTTCGAGAGAAAAACGGTTCGATCGTTTGCAGGGAACTTCTCGGCGATCGCTCCGCCGTCCGATCCGTTCCCGAACCTCGAACCGAGGAATACTATAAAAAGCGTCCTTGCGTCGATCTCGTCGGGCTTGCGGCGGATATTTTGGACGAATACGTTCGGAAAAACCCGTCGCGCGGATAAAGCGGCTGGCTGTCCGAAAAGAAGAAAAGAACAAGGCGCGGAAAAAGTTCCGCGCCTTGTTCTTTTAAGGAGGAGGTGCTTTCGGGAAAAGAGTTTACTTACTCTCTTTCAAGTCCGCCACTTTGTGCAAACTCTTCGCGAGTTGCTCGATCAAAACGGCGTCCTTTTCCGAAAGCGTGTAATAGGTCTTCTCTCCGTTCTTGCCGATAATGACGACGGTGTTCGGATCGAATTCCGTTTTGGGCTTCGGGATATATTCGATATCCGCGAGCAGTTTCTCCAAGCTGTACCCGGTCGCGTCGCAAATTTTACGGAGCGTGTCCAGTTGGATCTTGCGGCAGAAACCCGTGTCTTTGCTTTTCAGAAGTTCATAGATGTATTGACGGGAGTAGCCGACTTGACGGGAGAAAGCGGAAATCGAGAGTCCGCTTTCAACAAGAATTTGTTCAATTGCTTCACCAAGTTTCATATGCTTTTCACCTCAATATTATTTTATCACGGACGTAAAACATTCTGTCAACTGATTTTTGAAAAAAGTGTATACATATATATTACAATTTTTGAAAAATCAATGATATGTAACAATGACATCCCATTTTTTTCTCTCATTTATTAAGAAAAGTGAGAGAAAATTAAGAGTAAACGGTTGTTTTTAAAAATCTTGTAAAGGGCAAAAGACGGATTGAGAGGGGCTTGAATCACTTTTCCAAAAGGGTTTTCCTTGCTTGTTGTCATCTTCGGATCGCCGCCGTCGCGCGTTTTTGATAAGGGACGGCGCAATCGTTTATTTATTTGACAAAATTCGCGCGCGTGTACTATTATAAACAAGGTAATCGCAGGAGGTGCCTTGTGGAAAGGATCACGAAAACGCTGATTGAAGAAAAAGATCTGAAAAAGAGAGTCAAAGAGCTTGCCGAGCGCATTTCGAAAGACTATGCGGGCGAGGAAGTCACGCTGATCTGTATTTTGAGCGGTGCGTCGATTTTCTTTGCCGATCTCGTAAGGGAGCTCGATCTCACCGTTAAATTCGAGTTTATGTCCGTTTCGAGCTACGGCAGCGGAACGGTTTCGAGCGGGGAAGTCAAAATTTTGAAAGACGTCAATCACCCGATTGCCGGAAAGAACGTCATCATCGTCGAAGATATCATCGACAGCGGTTGCACGCTTTCCTTCTTAAAAAGAGTGCTCGAACAAAGGCAACCGAAATCCATTCGGGTTTGCACGATCCTCGATAAGCCGAGCCGCCGCAAGCTCGAATTCAAGGGAGATTACGTCGGCTTCGAGATCCCGGATGAGTTCGTCGTCGGCTATGGGCTGGATTTCGACGGTCGCTATCGCAATTTGAAAGACGTTTGCGTTTTGGAATTAACGGAGGAATGATATGAAAGAGTTTTATGAGATCGAGATCGCGGGTTTGAAGAGAAATCTTCCGATCTGCAAAGCGGGCGAGAATTTGTATATCGGCGCGTTCGTTATGTTTTCGGACGTCGAATTAACCGTAAAAGCCGCGACGGCGCTTCTTGAAAAATGCCCCGCGTTCGACGTGATCCTGACGGCGGAATCCAAGGGAATCCCCCTCGCGTACGAAATGGCGAAGCAGGCGGGGACGAGTTACCTCGTCGCGAGAAAGGGTCCGAAACTCTATATGAAAGATCCCGTGCGCGTGGAAGTCAAATCCATAACGACGGCGAAAATGCAGGAGCTCTATCTCGATAAGACCGAATTGAGCAGCCTTAAAGGAAAGCGCGTCTTGATCGTGGACGACGTCGTCTCGACCGGCGAATCCCTGAACGCTTTGGAGCAGCTTCTTTCCCACGCGGAAGGAAAGACGGTCGGGAAAGCCTTCGTCCTCGCGGAAGGCGACGCGGCGAAGAGAAAGGACGTCATTTTCCTGCAATACCTGCCGCTGTTCTTCGAATAAAATAACAGAAAGAAAAAGAGCGTTTTGCGAAAAGGCAAAACGCTCTTTTTTCGTAGTCCGATAAACGCTCAGTTCACCGAGTATAACAGATCGTTATAAGTCGGGAAGCGCCAGAAGGATGCGTCCACGATGATTTCGAGCGCGTCGATGATCTCGCGGGTCTTTTCCATCTCGGGAAGGACGTTGTCTTTCGAGTAGGTCGCTTTTTCAAGAGAAGAAAGTTTTTTCGCTTTGTCGGTCTCGTCGGTCAGTTTGTCGATGAGGTCGGCAAGTTTTTCATTCAGATCGGAAACCTTTTGCAAGGTCTTCTTTTCGAGCGCGGCGGATTGTTCGCCGAGGATCGCGGTCTTTTTCATGATGACGTCGCAAAGTTCGTTCTCGTAGGCTTCCGCGGCGGGGACGACGTTATGGCGCGCCATTTCAAGCAGCGTCAAGGATTCGATCAAAACGGAGGTCGAATAGTTTTCGAGCAGGATCTCGTAGCGGGAGCGAAGCTCGGCTTCGGTAAAGACTTTGTGTTTTTCAAACAGCGCGATGTTCTCTTCGTGAACGAAATAGGGCAGAGCGTCCGCCGTCGTCCTGAGATTCAAAAGACCGCGGCGTTCCGCTTCTTCTTCCCATTCTTTGCTGTACCCGTCGCCGTTGAAGACGACGCGTTTATGCTTTACGATCTCGCGACGGATCAGATTATTGAGGTCGGCTTTGAAGTTCTCGCTGCCTTCGAGTTCGGTCGCGAATTCGTCCAGCGCGTCCGCGACGATCGTGTTCAGGACGATGTTCGGACCCGAGACCGAAAGGCTGCTGCCCGGCATACGAAATTCGAATTTATTGCCCGTAAACGCAAAAGGACTCGTGCGGTTGCGATCGGTCGTCGCTTTCGGAATGCGCGGGAGGACGTCCGCGCCGATTTCGAGCTGCACTTTTTTGCGCCCTTTATAGGTGACGCCTTGCTCGACCGCGCGCAAAACGTCGGTCAGTTCTTCGCCGAGGGAGACGCTGACGATGGCGGGCGGTGCTTCGTTTGCGCCGAGACGGTGATCGTTACTCGCGCTCGCTACGCTGATGCGGAGAAGATCTTGATGCTCGTCGACCGCTTTGATGACGGCGGTCAGGAAGAGCAGGAACTGCGCGTTTTCCGAGGGGGTCTCGCCCGGTTCGAAGAGGTTTACGCCCGTGTCGGACGAAAGGGACCAGTTATTGTGTTTTCCGCTTCCATTGACCCCTTTGAAGGGCTTTTCGTGGAGCAGGCAGACGAGCCCGTGTTTTTCCGCGATCGCGCGCATAACGGACATCGTCAGTTGGTTATGATCGGTCGCGCGGTTCGCGCCCGTAAAGAGCGGAGCGAGTTCGTGCTGCGAGGGCGCGGCTTCGTTATGCTTGGTCTTGGCGAGGACGCCGAGTTTCCAAAGTTCTTTATCGAGATCGGACATAAAGCTCATCACGCGCGGTTTGATCGCTCCGAAATAGTGATCGTGAAGCTCTTGCCCCTTGGTCGGCGGCGCGCCGAAAAGCGTCCTGCCGCAGGTGATGAGATCGGGGCGTTTCAGATAAAGATTTTTATCGATCAGGAAGTATTCCTGCTCCGCGCCTACGGTCGGAGTCGCGGAACTGCCGCTTGCGTTTCCGAAAAGGGAGAGGATCCTCGCCGCTTGCTTGCCGATGGCTTGGATCGAGCGGAGAAGGGGGGTCTTTTTGTCCAAGGCCTCGCCCGAATAGGAGCAGAAGACGCTCGGGATATAAAGAGTCCCGTCCTTGACGAACGCATAGGAAGAGGGATCCCACGCCGTGTAGCCGCGCGCCTCGAAGGTGCTGCGAAGACCGCCGTTCGGGAGACTGCTCGCGTCCGGTTCGCCGTAAGAAAGCTCTTTGCCGGAGAATTCCATAATGACTTCTTCGCCGCCTTTGACGGGAGAAATGAAGCTGTCGTGCTTCTCGGCGGTAATGTTCGTCATAGGTTGGAACCAATGCGTGTAGTGGGTCGCGCCGTGCTCGGTCGCCCAATCTTTCATTTTTTCCGCCACCACGCTCGCCACGTCGCCTTGGAGCCTCGCGCCGCTTGCGGCGGTCGCTTTCAGAGAATCGTAGACGTCTTTGGGGAGGCGGGCGCGCATTTCGTCGTCGCCGAACACCGCGTTTCCGAAAATCTCGGGGATCTTTTCCATACTTCCTCCTTGGGTTGAAGAAATTCTTATAAGATAACTATGCCGTTCTTCTTCGCCTGCGTTAACGTGTCGTCGTCCCACAGGGAAACCTGAACTTCGCCGATATGCGCTTTTTCGAGAAGGAGCATCGAAAGGCGCGATTGTCCGATCCCGCCGCCCATCGTCAGCGGAAGTTCGCCCGACAGCACGGCTTTATGGAAGGGAAGGTTGCGGCGATTATCCGCGCCCGCCTTTCTGAGCTGTTCGTCCATGCTCTTTTCGTCCACGCGAATGCCCATCGAAGAGACTTCGAAGGCTTTTCCGAGGACTTCGTTGTAAAAGAGGATATCGCCGTTCAGCGCCCAATCGTCGTAATCCGGGGCGCGACCGTCGTGTTTCTCGCCGCTCTTCAATTTGTCGCCGATCTGCATGACGAACGCCGTCTTGTATTCGGCGAGGAAGGCGTCCTCTCTCTCTTTCGGCGAAAAGTCGGGATAAAGGTCTTCGAGTTGCTGGGTCGTAACGAAAGCGACTTCGCGGCAGAGCTTGGTTTTGAGCGAAGGATATTTCGCGTTCATGATCTCTTTCGTGTCCGCAATGGCGGCGACGATCTTGCGGACTTCGTTTTTCAGGAAGGTCTCGTTGCGATCTTCGCGGGAGATGACCTTTTCCCAGTCCCATTGATCGACGTAGATCGAGTGAAGGTTATCCATTTCCTCGTCGCGACGGATTGCGTTCATATCGGTGTAAAGTCCCTGTCCGACGGGGAATCCGTATTTTTTCAAAGCTTGGCGCTTCCATTTCGCGAGGGAATGGACGATATGCGCTTCGTTTCCCGTCTCCTTGATATCGAAATTGACGGCGCGCTCGACGCCGTTCAGATCGTCGTTCAATCCCGTTTTCGGATCGACGAAGAGGGGCGCGGAAACGCGGATCAGGTTCAGGCTTGCGGAAAGCTTGTCTTCGAACGCGCGCTTTAAGACGCCGATCGCGACCTGCGTGTCGTACACGCCGAGAATGCTTTTGTAGTTTTCGGGAAGATAGAATTTGCTCATAAATCAAGTACCTCGTTTTCTATTATAATAAATTTTATTGAGCAATTACAACAAAATCGAGTCGTTTTGGTTTTTATCGTCGTTTTAATCGTGTTATACTATCCTTAAACCGATTTTAACGGAGGAAAAAAGATGAGAAACTGGCAAGAAGAAAAGGAAAAAAGAGTCGAATTCATTCGTGAAATGCTGAAAAAGAGCGGCGCGAAAGGCGTGATTTTCGGAAACAGCGGCGGGAAGGACAGCGCGCTCGTTGCCGCCCTTTGTTCGTCCGCCACGGAGAACGTCCTCGGCGTGATGATGCCCTGCTCGTCCAAACGCAATTTCGGAGAGGACCTCGAAGACGCGAAGAAGGTCGCGGAGAAGTACGGCGTCCCTTGCCTGACGGTCGATCTGACGAAAGTCAGAGAAACCTTGATCGCATCCCTCGGCATTCCTCTCGAAAAGAATGCGGCGCTCGCGAATATCGCGCCTCGCCTTCGCATGACGACCTTGTACGCCATCGGCGCGGAGAAAGGCTACCTCGTGGCGGGAACGGGCAACGCGAGCGAACGTTATATGGGCTATTTCACCAAGTACGGCGACGGCGCTTGCGATTTCAATCCGATTGCCGATCTGACCGCGAGCGAGATCTTCGAATTCCTCGCTTTCCTCGGCGCGCCCGAACACGTCGTCAAGAAAGCGCCCTCCGCGGGGCTTTTCGAAGGGCAGACGGATGAAAAAGAAATGGGCGTCACCTATAAGGAGATCGACGCATATCTCGCGGGAGAACCCGTTTCGGCGGAAGCGGAAGCGATCATCAAACGCTATCACGCCGCGTCGCTTCACAAGATGACGATGCCCGCCGTTTTCGAGGATAAAAAATAATATGTTCAACGTCGTCTTGATCGAACCCGAAATCCCCCAAAACACGGGCAATATCGCCAGAACCTGCGCCGCCACGAACAGCGTCCTTCACTTGATTGAGCCGCTCGGCTTTTCGATCGACGAAAAGTCCGTTCGGCGCGCGGGGCTTGACTATTGGGACAAAGTCACCGTCAAGGTCTATCCCTCGCTCGCAGATTTTTACGAGAAGAACGAAAGCGCGGTTAAGGCGGGCGCGGAAATGTACTACGCGTCCACCAAGGCGGCGAAGGTCTATTCGGACGTTTCCTATAAGGACGGCGATTTCATCCTGTTCGGCAAAGAAACGAAAGGGATCGACGAAGCGATTCTTAAAAAGAATTACGACAAAACCGTCCGCATCCCGATGTGGGGAGAGCTTCGCTCTCTGAACCTCTCGAACAGCGTCGCGATCGTCCTTTACGAGGCGCTTCGCCAAAACGGATTCGAAGACTTTACTTTGAAAGGAAAACTGCGCTCGTAACGCTCGCGTTTTGCGTCGAAAAGACAAAATATTTTCGTTAACTTATTGAAAACGCAACGCGGTTATGCTATAATAAACGGAGAACCCGATAAGGGTGCGATTATTTGTAAAAAGGAGAATAAAACTATGCCCAGACTTATCAGTGACGAATGTATTATGTGCGGTGCTTGCAGCGCGACCTGCCCGGTCGGCGCGATTTCGGAAGGAGACGGAAAGTACGCCGTCGATAAAGATCAATGCATCGATTGCGGCGCTTGCGAAGGCGGTTGCCCGGTCGGCGCGATCTCGGAGGAATAAAAGCGTTTTGCCACCGGCGTTCGCGCCGGTGGTTTTCCCGCGAGGGGGTCTTGCGGGATCGTTTCGAAATCCGTATTTTTGCGCCTGCGTTTTTCGTCGCGGGCGTTTTATTCGATAAAAGCGCGTTCGCTTGAAGGAGAATTTATGCAGATCAACACAGCGTTATTCGAGAGAGGAGACACGATCGGCGTGGCGGTTTCCGGCGGAAGGGACAGTATGAGCCTTCTGCATTATTTGAACGACGCCAAAAACAGCTTGATGATCAACGTCGTCGCGATCCACGTCGAGCACGGAATCCGCGGCAAAGAAAGCGCGGACGATCAAGCCTTCGTCCTCGATTTCTGCGAAAAGCACGATATCCCCGTCTGTTCCACGCAGGTGGACGTCCCTTCTTATGCGAAAGAGCATTTGATCGGCTTGGAGCAAGCCGCGCGCGAACTCAGATATCAATATTTCGACGAGCTTTTGAAAAAAGGCGTCGTCACCAAAATCGCGACCGCCCACCAGTTGGACGATCAATGCGAAACCGTCCTTATGCGTATCTTCCGCGGAACGGGCATCAAGGGTCTCGAAGGGATCCCGAGCGCGAGAAGCGGGAAGTATATCCGCCCGATGCTCTCTTTGAGCCGCGCGGAAATCAGCGAGTACGCCGAGGCAAACGCCGTCCCCCACGTCGAGGACAGCACGAACTATAACTTGGAATACACTCGGAACTTTATCCGTCACGAGGTTTTCCCCGTCGTCGAAAAAATGTTTCCGCAATACAGAAAGAGCATCGAGAGATTGACCGGAGCGGCGAAGGAAGCCGTCTCGTTTATGGACAGCGTCGCCGTGCCGTACGAGGTGGACGACAAATCGAGGATCGTCTTCTCGATCGACGCTTTGAATTCGGCGCATCCCGCGCTCGTCCGCCACAGCATCCGAAAGGCGATGATCGAGCAGGGCTTCGCTTTGGATTTCGAGCAATGTAACCTTTTGGACGTCCTGTCTCTCCTCAATAAAGAGACCGGAAAAGAAGTCAGCCTGTCGCAGGGGCTCATCGCTTTGAAAGCGCCCGGGCATCTCGTCATTATGCGCGCGGTCGAGTCGGAGCCGTACGAGATCCCCTTTGAGAAAGGCGAGACCCTTCTTCCCGACGGGCGCAAACTCGTGATCGACGATTATCGCGGCGTCGGTTTGCGCTTCGATCCGAAAAAGATCCCCGCCGGCGCGGTCATCCGCAATCGCCGCGAGGGCGACGTCTTTACGACGTTCGGCGGCTTCACCAAGACGCTCGGCAATTATCTTACGAATATCAAATATCCGAACCGCGACCGCGCCGATCTGCCTTTGATCGCCTGCGGAAAAGAGGTCTACGTGATCTGCGGCGTGGAGATTTCCCAAAAAGTCAAGGTAGACGAAAACACTGAGGACGTTTATACCGTTAAAATCATCGGGGGGTGATTTTCCCCGATGGCGATCCTTTCCCTGCTGAAAGATAAAGCTCCGCTGTACTTGGTCGGTGGCGCCGTTCGGGACGAACTTCTGTCCTATCCCGTGTCCGACGTCGATCTTTGCGGTCCCCTCGCACCCGAAGAGCTGGAAAAAAAGCTCTGCGGGCTTTTTGCGTTTAAGGACGTAAATCCGAGGATCGGAACGGTCAAGATCTCGATGGGGAATGAGTTCTGCGAGTACACGCGCTTCCGCAGAGACAGCTATCCGATCTCTTCCGGGCGGCACACTCCTTCGGAAGTTACCTTCGTGGAGACCCTCGAAGAGGACGCGTTTCGCCGCGATTTTACGGTGAACGCCTTGTATAAAAGGCTTTCGGACGGCGCGCTTTTCGATCCGACGGGCGGGATGGACGATCTGAAAAACAAAGTAATCCGAACGACGCGCGAACCCGAAAAAGTGTTTTCGGAAGACGGGCTGCGACTGCTTCGCCTCGTCCGTTTCGCCGCTTCTTTGGGATTCGAGATCGAAGAAAAAACCTTCGCGGCGGCGAAAAAATTCGCGCCTCTTCTCGCGGATATTTCCCCCGAAAGGATCCGCGAAGAATTTATGAAGATCCTCGTCGCGGACGAGCGTTACGGCGTCCGCGGGGCGGTTTATCGCGCGCTCGAACTTATGCGCGAGCTCGGATTGTACGAATATTTTCTGCCCGAGTTGACCGAAGGAATCGGCGTTACGCAGAATTCGAAATACCATAAGTACGACGTCTATTATCACACTCTTCACACCGTCGCCGCCGCGCCGCCTCGGCTGCGTCTCGCCGCGCTTTTGCACGATATCGGGAAACCGCTTTGCGCTTGCAGGGACGGGAATATGTATCTGCACGCCGTGGAGAGCGCGGCGATCACGGAAAACGTGATGAAACGCCTGCGCTTTTCCAAAAAGGAGATCGCGTTCGTCAAAGAGATCGTCCGCTGGCATATGTTCGATTTCAACGGCGAGGCGGGAGAAAACAAGAAAAGACTGTACGTTCTTCGGGAATGGAACTACCTCGAAGATCTCGTCGCGATCAAAAACGCGGACAGCGTGGGGACTGGCTGTTTCACCGAAAACGTCTTCGCGAATCGTCTCATCGAAATCAAAAATCAAATGAAAGAAGAAGGGGTCTTCCTGAGCGTAAAACAGCTTCCCGTTCGAGGGGGCGATCTCGCTCGGATCGGCGTGGAGGAAAACCTTCGCGCCGCCGTCCTCGGCGAGCTGTTGGAAAGGCAGGCGATCCTCGGCGCGAAGCGGGATAAAGAGAGCCTGATGAAGCAGATCCCCGAGATCTTGAAAGAACTGAAAAGGAGATAAAAATGGAACTTGCGATCATTATTCTTTTATCGATCAACGTGATTCTGACCGGCGTTCTTTTGTTTGTCCTCGCGAGGAAAAAGGAAAGCGGCGTCGGCGAAAGGGAGATCGAGGAGATCGTCCGACGCGAAAGCGATTATCAAATCAAGACTCTGAACGGCGCGATCAACGGCATAAATAACGCGACGCTGAACGCCGTCAAAATGGTCGCGGATACCCAAGGCGCGAGCAGCGAAAAATTTATGAATCATATCGCGCAAAACGCGGAACGGCAGGACAAACGCCAGCAGGAATTTATGAATAACGTCGAGACGCATCTCGAAAATATGCGGACGACCATCGTTCGCACTCTTGCGGACGTTCGGCAGGAGAACGCGGCGGAGCTTGAAAAGATGCGTCAAGTCGTCGAAGAAAAGATGCAGTCCACGCTGACCGAGCGACTGAACGCATCGTTCGCTTTGATCGGAGAGCAGCTTGACAAAGTCAAAGAAGGGCTCGGAGAGATGCGCAATTTGACCGAGGGCGTCACCGATCTCAAAAAAGTCCTCGGCGGCGTCAAGACCCGCGGCGTTTGGGGCGAGATCTCCCTCGGAAGCTTGATCGAAGAGGTTTTGTACTCCGAGCAATACGTCGTCAACGCGCAGATCGGAAGGAAGCGCGAAGCGGTCGAATTCGCCGTCGTCCTTCCCGGTAAAAACGAGGAAAAAGTTCTGCTTCCGATCGACGCGAAGTTCCCGCTCGAAGATTATCAGCGCCTCGTGGACGCGAGCGAAAACGGCGATAAGGAATTGATCACCGCCATGGGCGCCGCGCTCGAAAGACGCATTCGCGACGAGGCGAAGACGATCGCGGAAAAGTACGTCAAGCCGCCCGAGACCACCGATTTCGCGGTGATGTATCTTCCGATCGAAGGGCTGTTCGCGGAAGTTACGAAGCGGCAGGGACTGCTCGAATCCATTCACGCAAAGTATCACGTCCTGATCGCGGGACCGACGACGCTCGCCGCTCTGCTGAACAGCTTGCAAGTCGGGTTCAAGACTCTCGCGATCCAAAAGCGCAGTCGCGAGATCTGGACGCTTTTAGCTTCTTTCCGCACCGAATTTACCCGCTTCGCGGATCTCCTCGAAGCGACGCAGAAGCATATGGACAAGGCGGCGGAAGGCATTCATTCCGCTTCGGATAAGACCTTCCAGATCCAAAAGAAACTCTCCAAGGTCGAGCTCATCGAGGAGCCGGGCGAAGAAAGCTGAAAGACTGTCTTGCGCTCTGTACGCGCGATGTGATATAATAGTAAAACAATGAGTATAAAAAGAAAGCTGCTTTTAACGAATATTTTGATTTTCGCCGTGATGGTGCTTCTCGCTCTCGGCTATAATCTTTTCGCGAATGCGTTAAAAAACAAGTTTTCGATTATGGACACGACGCGGGAAGCGCTCGAACAGGCGTCCGTCGTTTTGACCGATTCTTCTTTGACGGAAAAGGAAAAAGCGGATAATCTCGACCAACTCGGTTACAGTTTTTCGATCTACGATCTGAACGGGAATCTTTTGAAAAAATTCGGCGGCTACGAGCTGAAAGGCTACACGTTTACGAGTACTTCGATGACTCCGAAGATCGTCATCTTTTCAAGCAAAGTCGTCCTCGAATCGAGGTCGGGGAGTAAATTCTACGCGGCGGTCAAGATCTCGTCGAGAGAAGCGAAGTTCAATTACCTCAACAGTCTCGCGATCACGATCATGATCTTCGTCTGCGGATTGGCGGTGTTTTTCGCCTGCTATTATCAATACCACACGATCTTCCCCCCGCTGACCGTCCTTCGCGGCGGTTTGAAGCAAGTCGCGGCGGGCAATTACTCCTATCAGCTTCGCGGCGGCAAGCGAGACGAGATCGGCGCGGTCATCGGCGAATTCGAGATGATGCGGCAAAAGCTCGCGGATCTCGATCATCAGAAGTCCGAATTCGACCGCCAGAGAGGGGAGATCATCGCGGGTATTTCCCACGACCTCAAAACCCCGCTGACGACGATTCAAGGCTACACGAAAGGCTTGATGGACGGCGTCGCGAACACGCCCGCGAAAACCGAGCGTTACCTGAAAACGATCTACGAGACGACCTTGACGATGAATACCCTCGTCAACCAACTGAACGATTTCTCGAAAATGGATATCGACACGATCGAGTACAGCTTCCGCGAGCGCGATCTCGTAAAGCTCATTCAGGACTTCGCGGCGATCAACGTCCCGATCTACGCGACCAAGGGTCTCCGTGTCGTTACCGATTTTCCGTCCTATCCCGTGGAAGCGGATATCGATAAAGACCAGTTTCTCCGCGTCGTTCGAAACATTCTCGATAACAGCGTGAAGTACAAGACCAAGCCCGAGGGAGAAGCGCGGATCACGATCTATTCCGAAGACGGTCAAGCCGTCCTCGAAATTTCGGACGACGGCCCCGGCGTCTCTCCGCACGAGATCAAATATATCTTCGAGAGTTATTACAGGGGCGATCCCTCCCGAACCAACCCGACGACGGGCAGCGGGCTCGGGCTTTCGATCGTAAAGACGATCATCACGGCGCACGAAGGAACGGTTTCCGCCGAAAACGACGGCGGTTTGAAAATCATCATCAAAATCCCCCAAAGGAGGAAAAGAAATTGAGAAGGATCTTAATTGTTGAGGACGAAAAGAACATCGCGGAAATCGAGCGCGACTACTTGGAGCTCGACGGCTTCGAGGTCGTGATCGAAAACAACGGCGCCGCGGGCAAAGAACGCGCGATCAAAGAGGACTTCGATCTCGTCATTCTGGACATTATGCTCCCGGATACGGACGGCTTCGAGATCTGCCGCGCGCTCCGCAAGGAGAAAGACGTCCCGATCCTAATGGTAACGGCGAAAGTCGCCAGCATCGATAAGGTTCGTGGGCTCGGCATCGGCGCGGACGATTATATCGTAAAGCCTTTCGATCCCGCCGAACTCGTCGCGCGCGTAAAAGCCCATATTTCCCGCTACGAGCGGATCAAAGGGAACGTGCAGGAGAAGGGCGTGGATATCGAGTACAGAGACCTCGTCATCAAACCCCTTTCGAGAAGAGTCTTCTATAAGAAAGAAGAAGTCTTCCTGACCGCGAAGGAATTCGATCTCCTCTATTTCCTCGCGAGCAATCCGAACGTCGTCTTCCGCAAGGAAACGATCTTCGATAAGGTTTGGGGCGTGGATAGCTTCGGCGACGCGGGCACCGTCGTCGTCCACCTGACGCACATCCGCGATAAGATCCCGATGGATTATATCGAGACGGTCAGAGGCGTCGGCTATCGTTTCAGCATGCAAGCGGAATAAAAATGTTTCTCGGCGATTATCATATCCACACAAAGTTCAGCGACGGAAGAGATTCCGTCCTCGAAGTCGCCTTCGAAGCGCAGCGAAAAGGGCTTTCGGAGATCGCGATCACCGATCACGGGTTTCATATCCCGACGATGAGTTACGAAAAATTTCTGAAAGCGAAAAAGGCCTGCCGCGAAGCCGAAGAAAAGACCGGGATCAAGGTCTATGCGGGTGTGGAAGCGAATATTATTTCGACCGACGGAGATCTGGACGTTCCGTTCGAGAAGCTCCCCGAGATCGAATATCTGATCGCCGGATTTCATAAGTTTGCGATCCCGAAGAACGTAAGGTCCTTTTTCGAGGCTTACGCCGTAACGTATTTCAACGGGATGTTTAAGACGAGCGAAAAAGCGATCCGTAGAAACACGCGGGCGCTTATGAACGTCATAGAGAGATACCCCGTCCGCGCGCTCGCTCATATCAACCATTCTTTGAAGGTGGACGTGTACCAAGTCGCGTCGGCTTGCCGCGAGAAGGGCGTCCTCGTCGAACTCAACGCGAAACACCTTTCCGATTTGGACGGTGAATGGGAAGCGCTGATCGACAGCGGCGCGGATTTCGTCTTGAATTCGGACGCGCATCGTTTGTCCGCCGTGGGAGATCTCTCCGCGGCGCTTGAAAAAGTCTTGGCGCAAGGGATCGAAAAGGAAAGGATCGTCAATTATATCGGAGAATAGTTATGCCGCGACATTTCACTCACTATTATTTTTCCCAAAACCTCGTCGAAGACGCGTCCTACGCGATCTCCGCCATCGTGGGCTTATACCCCGACGCCTTTTTGCTCGGTTCGCTCGGCGCCGATCTTTTTTCGGAAAAGGCGCATAAGGAGCGCTTGAAGGACGCGGACCCCATCCAGCTTTTCGGCGTTACGGCGCATCATATTTTCAAAAACGGTTCCAAGTGTCAGCTTTCCTATATGCTCGGTTTTACCGCGCATTTCGCGCTCGAACGGGCGGCGGATCCTTTCGTCTCCTACTTCGAGAAGAACGGCGTGAACGGGTATTTCGGCGGCGCGAATGAGAAAAAGAGCGCGAAAGAGATCGAGATCGGGATCGACCGCCATATCGTCCGCGACTATCTCGGAATGAAAAAAGCTTTGACCCTCGTGGACGATTTCAAAGTCCGTAAAGAGGTCTTCGAGGAGGTCGCGGATCTGTACGTCGACGTGATCAACGACGTGGCGGATCTTTATCTGAATCGCCGCAAGACTCTTTTGATCCTCGAAAGCGTAAAAGCCGATATCCCCTTGGCGGAAGGGCTCGGACGCATCGACTACATGAACCGCGAGAATCGCGAGTGGGTCGCCTACACGGGCGAAAAAACCGCGCTTTCTTTCGACGAACTGATGAAAGAGCAGACCCCCGTCGCTTACGAGCTTTTGGTCGAATACATGAAAATGGCGAGGAGTAATCAGCAGCCGAACGAAGCGTTGTTCGCGCTTCGCGAAGAAGAAAAGGAGAGCGAAGAGGCTCACCCGATCGAAGAAACGCCGATCTCGGGCGTCGAGGAGAATTGAGTATGAAAAAAATTGTGATTCTGTTGATTGCCGTCGCGGCGCTTATTTGCCTGTTTGCGGCGTGTGAGGAGGGCGGCGGCGCGAAAGTCGAGATAACGACGTCGAAGTCGGGAACGATCAACGTTTCCGTTTTTGCGCAGGACGTTCCCGCGGATAAACAAGACAAAGCGAACACGCTGACACCGACCGTCACTTTGAATGAAAAGCAGATCACGGACGACGGCAAAGGGTTGTATCGCATAAACTTTGACACAAGCGGCGAAGGCACGGTGTCCGTTGATTCAACTACCGTGCAGACAGGAGCTTTCGTGACCGCGCAAGCGGGCACAACCGTGACCGTCAACGTGGCTCCCGCAAACGAATGGAAACTTAATGTATGTATGTTGGATTGGGAAGTCGTTGAGTCTTCGACTTTCGTTATGCCGGATCACGACGTCACTTTCTTAGTCTCGTTTGTTTCAAAACGCCACTCGGTTTCGCTTGGCGGAAGCGGAGGTAGATATATAATCACCGAAAGATCGGATGCGGTTGAAGGAACGACTGTTGAGTTTTCAATAAACGAAGCGGATCTCTCAACCGACGGGTGGTATTATGAAGACGAAGACGTCTTTGTTGAATCATCGGTAGAAGACGAGATGGGCAACCGTGAACGCGTCAACGTTCAAAAGGTTGGTGAAAACAGATTCCGTTTCGTTATGCCTACTTTCGATTGCAATATCGTAATGAACAGACGTGACTTCGGAAAAGTGGCAGGCGTTTATTTCTCAAAGCGCAATGCCAATGACCAACTGGATCAAATATACGAAAACGAAATCGCAAACTATATCACTTATACGCTCACGATGGACAATGAGACGATTGAATTGAACACCCGTATAAAACGACACGTTGCGACGCTCAACATAACCTATCTCAATCCACTCTATGAAGTCGAAGACGTACGCTGGGACAGCAGAACAAATTCGACGACAAAGGTTGACGACAGACATTATACCTTTACTGTCGGCTACTCACATTTGCTTGTCATCTTAAAAGACAAAGAAGTGCCGAGTGGCTCGCACGCGATCACCGTAAATAATCCCGAACACGGAACGATCGCGGCTGATAAAGCGTATGCGGAAGCGGGGGAAACGGTGACCGTGACCGTCACGCCCGACGAAAACTATCATCTTGCCACGCTGCAATATTCCTATGAAACCGACGTTTGGAACGATATCGCAGAGCAAAACGGCGCGTACGTTTTCACGATGCCCGACGCGGACGTGACGCTGCGAGCGACTTTTGATAATACTCCCGTGACATCGGGGAATTTGCATATATACGTTCAAGGTTTGGTCGGTGATGAAAACGAGTATTCTCTGTCGGGAGTTTTCAGCGAGATCAGATGGGTCGATTCAAAGGAAAACCAAGAGATTATCCGCGAAATACCCGATTCTATGACGGTGCCCGTTGAGATCGGAACTCTGAATTTTTGGTATTGGATCAACGAAGAATATCAGTGTTTGGGCGTCTATTTCCGCAACAACAACGTTTTAACCGCAGATTACGGAGATTACGGTCGAGCGGAATTTGATGTGCAGGAAGGCGATTTGAACGGGAATCTCGTTTTCGTCGTTGCGCTTAAATAATTGAGAGGTGAGTTATGAAAACCATTGGAAAAAAATCTTTATTTATCATTCCGATCGCAGCGGTGCTGATGCTGTCCGTGCTTTGCGTTTGGCTGGCTCCGTCGATCGCTTTCGCCGCGACCAAGACGACGATGACGCGGCAGGGCGATTCCGTTTGGTTCGGCTATTATCCGCAGACCAAAGCGACGGACGATGAACTCTCGAAAATGAGCGCAACGCCGGACGAAAACGGCTACTATACCTCGGGCAAAAATAAGTTCGTCAAAGTGACGAGCGCAAATCCGCAGTTCCACACGGAAACGGCGGATACGGATTATATCCCCTTTGACGACGAAACGCAGCCCGTTCCCGGCGCGACCTACTATTTCAAGCTCGAACCCATCGAATGGAACGTTATGGTGGACGATGAGGGGAATAACACCGTCAAGCTCGTTTCCAAGTATTATCTCGACACGCACGCTTGGCTGACGCAGTACGAAAACGCCGGCTATTGGTCGACCTTTCATAACACGATGGAGGGCGTCCCCGAAAACACCCCCGCGAACGGCTGGCGTTACAGTGAGATCCGCGCTTGGCTGAACGGAGATTTCCTGAACACCGCTTTTACCGAGGCGGAGCAAAAGAGCATTTACGTCTTTGCGAATAAAAACACGATCGACTATCGCTCGGATGACGAATCGACGATCGTAAACGACTATATCGCCGTCGGCAACCGCGAGGATTACGACGCGGCGGGAAATAACGGCAGACCCACCGATTACGCGATCGTCAAGGGCGCGACTTGGTGCTATAATAAAGACCATATTTATTATTGGGTCAACAGTTCTTTCCAGAACTTCGGGCAGGATACCGTAAGGCTGTATCGCCACGACGAGCACGAAAAGTGCGCGAGAGTGGAATCCGTCGAAGCCGTTCGCCCGATCATGTACGTCAAGCGCGGCGACGCGAAGATCCTTGCGACAGCTACGCAAAAAGAAGAAAAACAAGCGAACTTGCTTTTGATCTTCGGGATCATTATCACCGTGATCGGCGCGGCAGCGGCGGTGCCGATTATGGTCATCACGAGCGCAAGATACAAAAAACTCCCCGCCGAACAGCAAAAGGGCAAATTCCCCTATAAAAAGCACGAAGTACCTATGATCGCCATCGGTCTCGTCCTTTTGATCGGCGGACTTTTGATGATCTTCCTTCCGATCGCGATCAACGGCGGAGGGATCGGCGTCAGTAAGCTGAAACCCGGGATCTACGTTCAGGACTATACGGTAGCGCAGAGCGGAAACGTCGCTTTTCTCGGGAAAAACGCTTATAAGGTCAATGCCGACGGAACGTATCAATTCGCCGCAGTTTATGACGGCGCAGGCTCGGTTTGGGACGTCGGCGGCACTTGGTCGCAAAGCGGCTCGAAAGTAACCTTTAAAGGAAAAGCGAATCCGATGTATCCGAATGGATACACGGTCAACGCGACCGTTATGGACGGCGGAACCTCGTTCGGAAATTCGGGACAAAAATTTAAGTTGATCTCTTAGCGAGCGCGACGAGCGCGGATAGCGGCGCTTATGCTTTCGGAAAACAAAACCGCACGGACGACCGTCCGTGCGATTTTTCGTAAATCGGAATAATCGATCGTTTTTTTTCGATCGTCATTCCGAACGCACTGAGGAATTCCCTAAGGCGAAGCGGTAAGAAATCGGACGAGATCCTTCACTTCGTTCAGGATGACGAAATGATAAAAGCGGGGCGTTGCGGGTAAGATATATGGCGATCCTTTGACTTCGCTCGCTATGAGGCTTTGCCTCTACGCGGACCTTCGGTGCAGGATGACGAATTTGGAAAAAAGCACGTCATTCCGAGCAGGCGCGAAGGCGCCGTCGTCGAGGAATCCCCGAATGCGAAGCAGTGGGAAGCGGATGAGATCCTTCGACACGCTCGCCGGTTGCTCGCGGCTCAGGATGACGATTCGGAAAACGATCTGCGCAGGCAGCCTTCTCTGTCATTTCGACCGAAGCGAAGCGGAGTGGAAAAATCGCCGAATCCTTGCCGATTACTCGGGATAGAAAGAAATCGGATGAGATCCTTCACTTTGTTCAGGATGACGAAATGATAAAAGCGGGGCGTTGCGGGTAACTGTACAAGGCGATCCCTCGGGTGCCTCGGGATGACGAATTTGGAAAAAGCGTTGCTTCGGAGGTGGGAGTACAAGGCGATCCTTCACTTCGTTCAGGATGACGAATGGAAAAAGCACGTCATTCCGAGCAGGCGCGAGGGCGCCGTCGTCGAGGAATCCCCGAATGCGAAGCAGTGGGAAGCGGATGAGATCCTTCGACACGCTCGGGATGATCGATTATAAAGTCATTTCGAGCTTGCCGAGAAATCGCCGATTACGCGCCTTGAAATAACGGCATCGGAAAGATTCCTCTTATTCGCTGAAATTCAAAGCGAAGAGGCGGACGATGATCTCCGCCATTTCTTTCGGGCTTTCTCTTTCGTCCTTATTCAGCCAGCTTTTGACGAGTTCGTACGCACCGAACAGGACGAATCGGTTGATGTATTCGTTTTCGTTTTTCGAGGTTTTCGGCGTTCGCTTTTTCAATGAATTTTTGATGACCGTTAAAGAAAAGAGTTTTTGCGGGAATTCGGGGTCTACGTTGGAATTGATCAAAAGCCGAACGAATTCGATGTCCTTTTCGAAAAAGGCGAGGATCTTTTCCACGCTGCTTCCGCTGTTTTCCGTGTCTTCCGCGATCATCTTTGCGGTCAGATCCAAAAGATCCGTTTCCATATCGTCCAAAAGTTCGAATTGGCTTCCGTAATGCTTGTAAAAGGTCGTGCGGTTTACGTCCGCGCGTTCGCAAAGTTCGCGAATGGAAACGTGATAAATATCCCGTTCTTTCAGCATTTCGGTCAAAGCGTTTTTCAGCATTCGCTTGGTCATCGCGATCCTGCGATCTTCTTTCTTCTCCATACGTCCTCCGAAATTTTTTTATGAAACGCAACACTTCGCGGGAAGGGTGTTGCGTTATGTTCCGTTCCGTAAAATCTGTCGGTTGCATTTGGTTGCATAATCGACACGTGTATATTATGATAAAAATCGGAAGGTTTGTCAACCTACGGGATTTTTTTGCGGGCGAAAGGATCGCCCGAAGGAACAGGGTCATGAAAGGAAAACTATCGATGGATGCAATAACGCGCAAGATCGGGCGATTCAACGTGCGCTTTCGTTACGTTTTGATCGCGGTCTTTTCCGCTTTATGCGTCCTCGCGGCGATCGCGATCCCGACGACGAAGGTTTTATACGACGTGGCGGAGTTTCTGCCGGATGAGAGCACGGCGGCGACCGGGCTCGCCGTCTTGAAAAAGGAATTCGACGATAAAGGAAACGCATACGCCGTCGTCAAAGAGATCACCGAAGAAAGAGCGACGCTTCTTGCGAAAGAATTGCAGTCGGTAAAGGGCGTGGCGACCACCGTCTTCGATCCTTCGTCTTCCTATAAGTCCGAGACCTCTTCCGCGATGATCACGATCCTTTTTACCGATCACGATTCCACCAAAGAAGCGTTTGCGACGATGGATCGGCTGATCGACGCGACGAAAGGGTATGACGTCGCGTTTATCGGGCAATCGGCGAGTTCGTACTACACGAAAATTTCCACCGAAGTCAGCATTTTCAAAATCGGCGTCGCGATCGTTATCGTCATCCTCGTTATGCTCGTCGTCACTTCGAAGTCTTTCTTCGAGCTCGTCCCGATGCTTTTGACGCTCGGCGTTTCCGCGCTCCTCAATATGGGGACGAATTTTCTGTTCGGCGGGATCTCTTATATCTCGAACCTCGTTTCTCTCGTCCTGCAACTTGCGCTGTCCATCGACTATTCGGTCATCTTGCTTCACCGTTACGTCGAAGAACGCGACGGCGGGCTGAGCGCCCAAGACGCCGCCGTCGAAGCGCAAAGAAAGGGTTTTCCCGAGATCCTCGCGAGTTCGCTGACGACGATCGCGGGTATGTGCGCGCTGATCTTAATGAAGCTCGATATCGGCGTCGAGATCGGGCTTGCTCTGACCAAGGGCATTTTGTTGAGCTTGATCTCCGTTCTCTTTTTGATGCCCGCGCTTCTCGTTTTGTTGGCGAAACCCCTCGAAAAAGGGCGGCACCGTTCGTTCATCCCGTCCGTCGTCAAACCGACGAGGAAGATCGTCCACGCGCGAAAGATCATCGTTCCCGTCTTCCTTGCGATCGTCATTTTCGCGGGGGTCGGGCAATCTTTTAATACCTATGCGTTCGATATGAATAACACGGAGTATTTGATCAAAGGTCGGAAGGCGACCGAAGAAGCGGGATTCGGCAAAGTCAATCCCCTCGTTCTCGTCGTCCCGAACGACGGCGACGATCAAAGACAGCGCGAAGTCGCGTCTTACGTCGAGTCGTTCGCGGTCGTCGATTCCGCGACGGCAATCGCCGCGATCGAGATCGCGGACGGAGTCTATCTCTCCGATCGCGTGAGCAAAGAGAGTATGTCGGGCTTTATCGGCGCGCTTTCCGGCGGGGAAGACGCGTCGACCTACGCTTCGTTCGGTCCGATGATCTTTAACGGTTATTGTTCCTCTCACGGTCTCGATCCCGCTGTCGCCGAGGTCCCGATCTATGAGCTCCTCGCCTACCTTTACGAGAGTCCGAACTTCTCGAAAATCTTACCGTCGGAGTATAAAGAGCAGCTCGGGCAGCTCGTCTACGCGAAGAATAATCTCGTCGGGGAGAATTACGTCCGAATGACGTTCAATATCAATGCCGGCGTGGAGGACGAGGCGGCGCTCGCTTTGATCAAGGCTTTGAAATCGGGGCTGAAAGAGTACTACGACGAATTCTATATGACGGGCGAAACGGTCGTCTGCTACGATATGGCGGGGTATTTCCCGATGGATAATCTGCGCGTAAACCTTTTTACCCTCGCGTTCATTTTGCTCATTTTGCTCTTTACTTTCCGCAATTTGCTTTTACCCGTGATCCTGACTTTGACGATCGAGGGCGGGATCTGGCTGAATTGCGTCCTTCCGTTTTTGACGGGCAGCTCGGTCTGCTTCATCGGGTATTTGATTATCTGCGCGATCCAAATGGGCGCGACGATCGACTATGCGATCGTCCTGACCAACCGCTACCGCTCGATCCGAGAGAAGTATATCGATCGCTTTGACGCGATGGCGGAAGCCCTGAACGCCGTTTTCCCGACGGTCATTACTTCCGGGATCATTCTGACGCTGACGGGATTCATCCTGTCGATCGCGTCTTCCGGCGTCGTCGCCGCGATGGGGACGCAGCTCGGATTCGGCGCGCTGTTCGCCGTCTTGATCGTCCTTTTCATCCTTCCGTCTTTCCTTTTGGTTACCGAAAAGGTAACGGATAAATGCGGGTTCAAGAATATTAAAAACGCAATCAAAAAACGCAAATCCGAAAGCGGTAAAGAATAAAACGAACCCTCAAATAAATATCCGTTCCCGCTCGAAGTTTCCTTATGCGGCGTTCAGATACGCTTCGATCCCTTTTTCGATCTCGATCGCGAGGCGCAGTCGGTAGTTCGCGTCCGAGATCAGGGCTTCGTCCAAGGGGCTTGAAAGGAAAGCGCATTCGATGATGACGGAAGGGCAGTTTCCGCATTTTGCGATGTAGTAGTCGCCGCGGATCGGGTCGAACCCGCGCCCGAGCGTCGGGACGTTCATCGCGTTGTTCAGGTGCGTTTGCATTCGCTCGGCGAAGGCGGCGGACGCTTCGGTCGAATAAAAGACTTGTACGCCGCGCCTTTTCGGGTCTTCGGGGTAGTTATTCATATGAATGCTGACGACGGCTTGCGGTTTCGCTCGCTCGATCGTCTTTTTTCTTTCTTCCATATCCTTCGATTTACTGTATTTCCCCGAGACGAGCGATCCTTCCGATACCCGCGTTTGTACGGCTTTGAAGCCCGCGGAAGAAAGGAGATCGCCGAGGGTCAGCGCCGTTTTGAGATTCAGGTCGCTTTCTTTGACTCCCGTTTTTGCGCCCGCCACGCCGGGGTCTTCTCCGCCGTGACCCGCGTCCACGACGACCCGCCTTTTTTCCGCTTGCGAAAAAGCGTTTTCGGAGGCTCTCCGCGACAGAAAAAAGGCGGGCGTGACCGCCGCCGCGAGAACGATCGCCGCGACGGAAAGGAGAAGGGTGTGGAACCGAATGACTTTGAACATAGTTTGCCTCCGCCGAAAAACGACATTTTATGCGAAAAAGAATGCAAAAATGAATAAGCAATCCACTTATCCACAAAGTTATCCACAATCAAGGACGCTTTATGCACCTTTGCACACGGAAAATATATGATCGAAAAAGGGATTCTATGAAGAATCGCCGCTCTTTTCTTTTGCTTTTTGAACGCGCGTATATTATAATAAATACGGTATGATTAAACTTCCGTTGGAGAAAAATAAGGTCAGGCAAATGAATCCTCTCGTTCTCGCGTTCGTCGGCGACGGGGTGGACACGCTTTTCGTCCGAACGAAACTCGCTTCGGAGTCCACCGCGAAAGCCGGCGCGCTTCACGTCGAAGCCGCGAAAGAGGTAAACGCGCGTGCGCAGTCCGAGCAAGTGGAGCGGGTCATCGAAAGCCTGACGGAAGAAGAAAAAGAGATCTACCTTCGCGCGCGAAACAGCAAAAACCGTCACCACGCGAAAAACTATTCGGTTGCGGATTATCGCCGCGCGAGCGGGCTCGAAGCCGTGATCGGATATTTATATTTGACGGGGGAGAACGAAAGACTCGAAGAATTATTCGAGATGATGGAGAAATAAAATGATCGTATTCGGGAAAAACGCGGTAAAAGAACTTTTGAAGTCGGGCAAGACGATCGATAAGATCTGCGCGCAAAAAGGCGACAAAATGGCGGAAGCCCTCGCGATGCAAGCGAAGGAATTCGGCGCGAAAGCCGTGTTTTGCACGCGCGAGAATTTGGATAAACTTTCGTCGACGAAGAAGCATCAGGGCGTCCTCGCTTACACGACGGATTACTCTTATAGCTCGCTTTCCGAGATCGTCGAAGGCAAAAAAGAGGGCGAGAGGCTCGTCATCGTCTTGGACGGGGTCGAAGATCCGCATAATCTCGGCAGTATCATTCGAAGCGCGGAGTGTCTCGGCGCGGCGGGCATCGTCATCGGCAAGCATCGCTCGGTCTCGGTCAACGAGACGGTCATCAAGACGGCGTGCGGCGCGGCAGAGTACGTCAAAGTCGCGAGAGTAACGAATATCAACGACGCGATCCGTTCCTTAAAAGACCTTTTCTTTAAGGTCTACGCGATGGATATGGACGGGACGGAAGCCGCGGCTTGCGACCTCAAAGGGGACGTCTGCCTGATCCTCGGCAGCGAAGGCGCGGGCGTTTCCGCGCTCTCGAAAAAGCTTGCGGACGGCGTCGTAAAGATCCCGATGCAAGGAAAGATCGACTCGATGAACGTCTCCGTCGCGGCGGGGATCGGAATGTATGAATACGTTCGACAGAACGGCGGAAAGTAAAATGGAAGAGAAAGAGCAAGCGGAACAAACCTCTTTGTGGCTGACGAAGGAAGAAGTCGAGCAGCGCGTAAGAGAGGGCAAAGTAAACGGAAAGCAGGATCTTCAAACCAAAAGCGTTTGGAAGATCGTCTATTCCAACACCTTTACGCTGTTTAATATTCTGAACGTCATCCTTGCCGTCTTGATCCTTGCGATGAGCGGCGGCAAAAAGTGGAACGATACCTTGTTTATGGGCATCGTTTTCTTTAATTTATTCGTCGGGATCTTTCAAGAGATCAAAGCGAAGAAGACCATCGAAAAGCTTTCTCTGATCTCCGCGCCCAAAGTCGCCGTTTTGCGCGACGCGGAGGAGAAAATCATTCCCGTCGAAGAGCTCGTCTTGGACGACGTCATGATCCTTGACGCGGGCAGGCAAATTTGCGCGGACTCGGTCGTCGTCAGCGGAAGCGTCGAAGTCAACGAAAGTATGATCACGGGCGAATCCGATCCGATCTTGAAAAAAGAAGGGGAAGAGCTTAAAAGCGGCAGTTTCGTCGTCAGCGGCAAATGCTCGGCGCGCGTGATCCACGTCGGCGCGGATAATTACGCAAGCAAGATCGCCGCGGGCGCGCGCTATATCAAAAAAAGCAATTCCGAGATCTTGCGCTCCTTGCGCGCGATCATTCGATTGATGAGCATCATCGTCGTCCCGCTCGGCGTCGCTCTTTTGCTGAAACAGCATCTCATCGTTAAAAACTCCATCGAGGACGCCGTCCTCAAAATGGCGGGCAGCGTCGTCTCGATGATCCCGCAAGGGCTGATCGCGCTTTCCACGACGGTGTTTGCGGTCGGCGTCGTCCGTCTTTCCACCCATAAGACTCTTTCGCAGGATCTTTACAGCATCGAGACCTTGGCGCGCGTGGACGTCCTTTGCTTGGATAAGACGGGGACGATCACCGAAGGTTCGATGATCGTGACGGGGTTGAAAGCGGAAGCCGCTTCCGAAGAAGAGATCAAAAAAGCCCTCGCGTTCATAACGCGTTCCGTCGAGGATAACAACCCGACCTACGAAGCCGTCAAGGCGTTCTCCGAAAAGGAAGAGGAGAGCGCGGCGGCGGAAGAGATCTTCCCCTTTTCGTCCGATCGCAAATGGAGCGGCGCGAAAGAGGCGGGAGGCGCGTTCTATTTGATGGGCGCGATCGAATTTCTCGCGCCGAGTCTCGCGCCTTCTTTCAAAGCGGAGTGCGCGGAGTTTCAAAAGGAAGGGAAAAGAGTTCTGACCGTCGTCAAGACTCTTTCGCTCGAAGAGGGCAAAGCCGTCGATCCCGTCGTCATGGGGTTCGTCTTGATCGAAGATAAGATCCGCGACGAAGCTCCCGACACCTTGCGCTATTTTGCGGAGCAGGGCGTCGATATCCGCGTGATCTCGGGCGATAATCCCGTCACCGTTTCCGCGATCGCGAAGAAAGCGGGGCTTGCGGGCGCGGAAAAGTACACGGACGCGGCGAGTTGGGGCGAAAACCCCGATTACGAGGATCTGATCCGCCGCTATAAGATTTTCGGCAGGGTCACCCCCGAGCAAAAACTCAATATCATCAAAGCCTTCAAGAAGCGCAGACACACCGTCGCGATGACGGGTGACGGCGTAAACGACGTCCTCGCGTTGAAGGAAGCGGATTGCAGCGTCGCGATGGCTTCGGGAAGCGACGTCGCGAAGAGCGTCGCCTCTTTGGTCCTTCTCGATTCCAATTTCGCCTCGATGCCGAAAGTCGTCATGGAAGGTCGCCGCTCGATCAATAACCTGCAACGTTCCGCCTCTTTGTACCTCGTAAAGACGATCTACGCGACCCTTCTCGCGATCATTTTCCTCTTTATCGGAAGCTATCCCTTCGAACCTTCTCACCTGACCCTCGTCGGCGCGACCGCCACGGGGCTTCCCTCGTTCCTGCTTGCGCTCGAACCGAATAAAGAGAGAGCGGAAGGCAGCTTTATCTATAACGCGCTTCGAAAAGCGCTGCCCGGCGCGCTGACGATCGTCGTCGGGATCGTCGCGATACAGGTCATCAAAAAAGCGATGCCCCTCTCGATCGAGGAGGCGGATATGCTTTCGGTCTTGATGGTCGCGGTCGCGAACTTTATGGTCTTGTTCCGCGTTTGCCTGCCGATGGACGTAAAACACGCCGTGATTTTCTTTACGATGCTGGCTCTGTATCTCGGCGGGTGGCTGATCCTGCCCGGCGTCTTCAATATGATGAAGATCAGCGAGATCTCCCTCAAAATGTTCTATATTCTGCTTGCTTTGACGGGGTGCGGCGCGGCGATCTTCGTTCTGTTCATCTTCCTCGAAAAGCAGCTTGCCAAGCGCGGCAAACCCAAGATCCTCGAACTGTTGAATCTGGAATGATTATGCGTCGCCGAGGCGGACGGTCAATTTCAAATCGAGAGAGAGCCTTTGCGGCTCTCTTTTTTCGCCGAACTTTTTATGATATTTTCCCGCAAGCGAATAGATGTCCAACCCCTTTTCCGCTTCTTCGAAATAGGCGTTTTCCATTACGCCGCGAATATACTTTTTCGTGTGTTCGATCACGAAGGCGTCGGGGATCTCTTTCGCGCTTTTTTTTACGGATTGCGTGACGACGTTTACGAAGTACAGGCAGCAAAGCGAGATCTTCCCGCTTCTTTCGATCTTCCACCAAGTAAGCGACCGCTTTACGTTGACGTCCATAAATCCTTCGTCCGTCTTGATCGGCAGGAGCATTCCTTCCGCTTGCGCCGAAAGCCCGATCGCGGCGGTCACGTTCTCTCCCGTAATTACGCCTTTCCCGTCTTTGTAAAACAAGACGGTTTTCGAGCAATCGAACGCGTAATTCCGTTCGTCGCCGCCCGTGTCCGCGCCGCCGATCGCTTTCGGGACGGGGATCGCCTCGACCCAAGGAAGATAGGGCGTGACGCCTTTCGTCTCGAAATTCGTGACGAAACTTTTTAAGGTCGCCGTCGGGTGTCCGCCCGTCGAACAGTTGATCTTGTTCAGCTGTTGCAGATAGACCGAAGACGCGCCTTGCACCGAGACGCTTCTTTCGAGCGTTTCTTTCGCCGTCCCTTTGACCGCCATGACCGCGACGTCGTCCATAACGGAGTCTTCGTTGAAAAGTTCGGTCGCGATCCCTTTTACGCCGTTTTTCGTGAGTCTTTCTCCGAATATCACCATGTGGCAATGGAAGTAAGCGGGTTTATAGGCGGTCGTTCGCGCGATCCGATCCATCGCGCCGATCAGCGTGGACGCCTTTCCCGACATGATCGCATAGCGATTCGGCGCGCCGGGAGCCGAGCTTTCGCCCGCCACCGCGATCTGGACGGTGACTTCGACTTCCCCGTCTTCCGTCTCGTCGATCCCCATTCCGATGACGATCGCTTTATTCAAAATGGGTTGGGAGACGATCAGGTTCCCGACGATCGCCACGGCGACCACGAGCAAAGCGATCTTCATGATTCGTTTCGTGCGCGTCTTCATTTCGCGTTCTCCTTTCTTTCAGGGGTCGCGAAGATCCCGAGCGCGACGGTCAAAAGGGTGATCGCGATCGACGCGACGTTTGCGATCTTCGTCATAAAGGAGACGTAATCGCCTTCTTCATCCAAAAACACGGTCGAAAGAAAGAGCGCGGCGATCCCGAGGAAGGCGAAGCAGGAAAAATCCTTTTTTACTTGCATTCCCGCGCTTTCCCGCAAATGGCACAAACATTCCCTTCCCGACAGAAAGACGAGGGAAAGATAGATCACGCCGACGATCGCCCAAAGAAAGATCACGGGCCAGTCCGCCGAGCCGAGTTCGTCCGCATTCGCTTTGAAGGTGCTGAGTTTGATGAAAGCGAAGTCGGTCATCTTCGCCGCGTCGCCGTAGACCGAGGTGAAGATCGCGTAAAAGACGAGGACGAGCGCGAGCGAAAAGAACAGCGCGGCGAAGGCGATCTTCTTTTTATGCGAGGTTCCTTGGCTTGCGCCCGACGGCTCCTTTTCGGGATTTTCATCGAGCGACGGATCGGGCGCGACCTCGCGCTTTTCGAGACCGTTTTTCTTTATGCCCGACAGGTCGAGAAAACAGACGACCGCCGCGTCGCCGAACCAAGCGAACGAAAAGAAGACGCCTTTCGAGAATCCGTCGAAATCGGCGTTGAAGATTGCGAGGAAATTGAAAAAGTCGCCTTTGGTCGTCGTAAAGATCAGAATAAAAAGAAAGACGAAGACTGCCAGCCACAGAAAGACTTCGAGGACGCGCCCGATGCCCGCGAATCCTTTAGACGCAAGCAGGACGCAGGCGAGGAGATAGACGGCGGCGATCGGAAGGACGGGGATTCCTTCGAAAAGCGACAGCGCGTAGTACGAGGAGATCTCTCTCGTAAAGGCGGCGATCTTGATCAAAAAGAACGCGAGATAAAGGCTCGCGAAGGCGATGCGGACGGGCTTTTTGAGAGCAAGGCGAAACAGTCCTCCCGCTTTCGCGATCTCGGCTGCGAAAAACAGCGTCGCGCTTTCGAAAAGGACGAGCAGAGCGGCGACCCAGATCGCTTTGCTCCCCGCCGCGCCCGCGAGGACGGACGGCAGCGTGCAAAACTTCGTCGCGGTGAGAAGGACGATCGCAATCAGGGCGAATTCGGCGTAGGAGACCTTTCGCGTCTCGGAAAGTTGAACGTTACTGACGTCCGGTTTCATTAGGATCCTCCGTTTCGCCGAGTTTTTCGAGTAAAAAGTCGTCTTTCTTTATCCGTTTCGGGTTTTGATTGTCGATCGAAAACGGGCGGTCGTCCATATCGTAAAGCTCGCGTTTTACGAATCCGTCCTTCAAGTCGCCGCCGACGAAAGGCGCGTAGGGGCTGAGATAGTTCGCGCCGAAACTTTGCAGGGTGACGAGGTGTCCGACCAAAAGGACGAGGGCGAGGATGATCCCGAGAAGACCGAGAAGCGCGGCGGTCGCCACGAACAAAAGGCGCAGAATGCTGTACGTTCCGACGTCGTCCGGGACGAGGTACAGCCCGATCGAAGAAAGCGCGGTCACGAGGACGGCGGGCGAACTCAAAAGCCCCGCGCTGACCGCCGTCTCTCCGAGTACGATCGCGCCGACGACGGACAAAGCCATTCCGACGTACTTCGGCATGCGGACGCTCGCCTCGTTCAGAATATCGAAGATCAAGAGGACGAGGATCATTTCGAGGGTCGGGGAAAGCGGAGTCCCGTTCGTGCTGTTGATGATCGTGATCAGAAATTTCAAAGGCAGGACTTGATATTGAAATTCCTGAACGGCGACGAACGCCGCGGGTAAAAACAGGGCGAAGATCGCCGCGAAAAGTCTTAAAAAGCGCGTGACCGTTACGCGCGCGTTCCTTTTAAAATAATCCTGACTGTCTTGAAAGCTTTCGATCAGGATATGCGGGACGGTCAGCGCGATCGGGCTTCCGTCCGAGAGGACGGCGACTCTTCCTTCGAGGAGCTTCGCCGCGACGACGTCCGGTTTCTCGATCGACCCGACTTGCGGGAAAAGCGAGGTCGGCGCATCCTCGATGAATTTTGTCAGATAGGAGCTGTCGATGACGCCGTCGATCTCGATATGCGATAACCGCTCGTTGACGAGGTCGACCGTCTTTTTCGCCGCGACGTCCGATAGATAGCAGACGAAGACTTTCGTCCCGCTGTACTTCCCGATGATTTGTTCCTTTATGACGAGGCGCTTGTTTTTCAGGCGGCGGCGAAGAAGCGACGCATTGATCGAGATATCTTCGGTAAACCCTTCGCGCGGACCTTTGAGGACGCTGCTTGTCGGCGGTTCCGAAACGCTCCTGCGTTCGTACTTTTTGACCGAGAAGACGTAAAGATTTTCGTCGCCTTCGATCAAAAGAGCGGTCGCACCTTCCGCGATCATGCTTTCCGCTTCTTCGAGGTTTTGCGTGATCCGAACGGGCGCGGTCGTAAAAACTTTTTCGTGGATGTTCTCTTTCGTTAACTCTCCTTTTAATAAGGATAGCGGGCGCATAACGTTGTTTTCGAGGAGTTCTTTATCGCAAAGCGTATCGAACGTGACGTACATCGCGGGGCGACCGCCCGCTTCGGAGGGGCAGAAGGTCAGGTCCGAGCTTTCGCCGAAATCCGCTTTGATCCGTTCTTTTGATTCTTTCAGCAGCATAGGCGTAGTATGGGAAAGAAAGGAAAAAATATGAGATCGCGCCGAAAAAAGAGCGGGTGATCGCGTTTCCGATCCGAAAAACGGAAGACCGCGTCGGATTTCCTTAAAAAGGTCGGAGCGCGCGGAAGTTTGGGGCGACACGTTCTTACAAAAAATGACAGCTCGGAATTACGAGCACGTATTGACAAACCCGCGTCCGTGTGGTAATATGGATATACAAAAATCTTTTTTTGGAGGTTTAACTATGAAGAAAAAGTTTGGCATAATTTTAGCCATCCTGCTCTGTGTGGTTCTGGTTTTGACCTTCGTTGCTTGCGGCGGCAAGAAACCCAGCGAAAACAAACCCGATCCCACGCCGTCTAACAACGAGACCATCAAGGGCGTAACGGCGGAGCAAGTGGCGGATATGGAAGCTTCCATCGGCGCTTACCTCGACAAATGGCTTCTTGCGAACGCGCAAGACAAAGTCGTCGATCAAACCGCGCTTTTGCAAGCTGCTATGGAAAAGGTAAAAGAGGATCAGTTCTCGTTTACCGACAGCGATTTGAACGAAGTCACTCCGACGATCCAAGTCAGCTTCTCCGAATCGACGGGCAAATATAAGGTCGTCCTTTCTTGGAAGAAGGGCGCGGTCAAAAAGACCTTTGAGAAAGAGGCGAAGACCGTTACCTACACCAACTGGGCGGGCAAGATGAATAAGACGGACGGCTACGAGGCTCTTACCGAAGAAGGCGCGACCGTCGGCGCGATCGATAAGATCGTCAACGCGGCTCTCTCCACCGTCAACAAAGTCGGCACCAACGCGCAAACCGCGAAGTTCGGCGTGGACGGCAAGATCGGTCTCGAAGTCATGGGTGAAAACTATGGACTTCATATTAAGGGCAACGTCGATCTCGCGAACGCGGCGAACACCGAAATCGCGCTTATGCTCGAAGATGAAGACGGCGTGCTCGGCGGCTTGTACTATCAAGGCGCGGCGGAAGAGAAAGATTGCAAGATCATTCTCCAATACGGTGAGACTTATAAATACATTGATTATGCCATTTTAAATAAGCTTCTCGGCGAGATCATCACGCCGAAAGCGCAACCGGGCGAGGATTTCCTCCCGACCGGAACTTTGAAAGAGGTTCTCGATGCGTATGAAGTCGACGGCGCCGTCTCCGGCATCGTCGCGAGCGTCATCGATATGCTTGCGCAAGGCTATGTCAAAGAAGATGCGGCGGCGAAGACTTCGACCTACCTCGTCGACCTCAACCTCAACACCGTCCTTTCCCAAGTTGCGGAGCTCGCGGGCGACCTGATTACCCCCGATATGTTCGAAGGAATCCCCTACCTTGAGGACCTCAACATCTCGACGATGCACGGACTCCTCGGTCACGTCACGATCGCGGCGACCGTCGCGGGTGAGGACAGAGACGAACTCACCGATTTCGAACTTGCGGTAAACCTCCCCGAATGCACCTTCTACTTCAATGAGGATGAAGGCAAGGACGCGACCAAGCTCGATATCCCGTCTATCAGCTTCGCGCTGTATCTCAGCGACTTCAACTTCATCACCACCGGTAAGATCGAGAACGTCATCCCGGCGGCTGCGGCGCAAGCCGAATATTTCAGCCCGACGAACTTCGATATCGGCGGCGATATCTACATCAAAGATACCAACCTCGAACTCGACGACACCTTCCGCTTCCACTTCGTTTCGAGCGTGAACCCCTTCAAGCCCAGTCAGGCGAAAGGCTCCCTCACGATCACGAAGAATCCGGGCGAAGCTTACGATGCGGAAACCGCGAAGAACTTCTTCACCGTTACCTATGAGCAAGCGAGCAAAGTGCTTTGCATCAGCGGCACCGTCCTCGGCATGGAAGATAACGGCGAAGGCATCTACACCTATGACTTCGACGCAGGAATGGCGGCGATCGAGACTTGGCTCGGCCTCGACAATTGGCAGGGCATCAAGAAGGACGAGAACGGCGTCATCACCCTCAAAACGGACGAAGAAGCAAAGCCCGCGATGAAGGCTCTTCTCGATAACAAACTCGCGAAAGCGATCCTCAGCTACTACGGCTCCGTCAAGAATGCGGGCAAGACCGCTAAGGCGGAAGATGAGAGCGCCGGCGAACAAGGCGGATTCAGCATCAACAAGATCGGCGATTACTTCAACGCGATCAAGGGCATCTACGAAGACCTCGTTAAGGACGGCGTCATCGCCATCGGTGAAGATTCCGCTTCCATCGAAGTGACCCCCGCGGTCATCAACAAGGTCACCGATGCGATCAACAAGCTCAAGATGCTCCCGATGCAACTCCCGACCGACATCAAAGAGCCCAAGTCCGTCAAGGTGTACTTCAACACCGCGGAATACAAAGATCAGCTCTACGTCTACGTTGAGGTTGACGACGTCAAAGTCGTAGTCCTCTTCGACGGCTCGAAAGAAAATGAGTTTGACATCAACGTGACCGTCACCACCGACAACAGGATCTACACCTGCAACGTCATCGCGGAAGACGAAGGCGCGGCGAGCTTCACCGTCAAGTTCAAGGTCACCGACCTTGCGGGCGCTGTGAAGAGCGACACCCAAGTTACCTTCTCCAAGTTCTTCTTCAACTGGGGCGATCGTAACGACGACAAGCTCAAGAGCTTCACCGCCGAACAAATCGAAGGTGCGGAAGCGATCTTTGCGGATGACGGCGTCGCGACCAACCTCGTGAAAGAAATCGTCAAATTCCTGAATAAGGATTCCGTCGAGCCCACCGTTGAAGAGATCGCGAAGATGTTCATCGACGTGGTCTTCGGTGACACGAGCATCAAAAGTTTGGTCAACTCCCAAATGAAATAAGGGATTTGATCTGACCGAAACAAACCAAGCGCGCTGCCGGAAGGCGGCGCGCTTCTTTGTTTGTTGCCTTGACTTTTTCGTTGTTTTCGGTTAATGTGTAATAAGAAAAAGGAGTTTTCTATGGATTGGAGCGCATTTTGGAATAAGGTCAAAAGCTTTTTCGTCGGGAACGTTTGGAATATCGTTCGCTTTTTTGCCGTCCTCTTGATCGGCATTATTCTGATCAAAGTATTGATGGCTGCGTTTCGGAAGATCTTTTCGAAGACGAAGATGGAATCCGTCGCTCAAAACTTCCTGCTTGCGATCATCAAATTCCTGCTTGCGCTCGTCCTCGTGCTTGCGCTTCTGGCGATCGTCGGGGTCGAACTGACGGGCGTTATTACCGCGCTCAGCGCCGCGATCCTCGCGGTCGGGATGGCTCTGCAATCCAATATAGCGAACGTGGCGAACGGGATCGTCATCGTCGCGAATAAGATGTTCAAGAAGGGCGACTATATCATCGTGGACGGAAAGGAAGGTTCGATCATCGAGATCAATTTTCTTTTTACGACGCTTTTTACGCCCGATAATAAAAAGATCACCGTTCCCAATTCGATGATCGTGAACAGCTCGGTCGTGAATGCGGGCGCGAATCCCCGTCGCAGGGTGAATTTCGATATTCCCGTCGCTTATGAGTCGGACGTCGAACTCGTTAAAAAGACCGTTACGGACGTTATGCGCTCTTACGGCAAGATCTATCTCGATCCCGAACCGTTCTGCAAGCTCAAAACCTTCGACGCGAGCAGTCTCGGATTCTTTGCGTACTGCTGGTGCGACTCTTCGGATTATTGGGACGTCTATTATTACGTCGTCGAGCACGTCTACAACGAGTTTAAGAAAAACGGCATTTCGATCCCGTTCCAGCAGGTCGAAGTTCGCGAGCGAAAGGACGCCGTCGTTCCTCCGTTCGACCCCGCGCCTCTTCCGGAGCGCATCGAAAAGGATCGCCCCGTCGAGACGGATCGGCTTTCCGAGATCAAAAAGCATTACGAAGAAAGGATCGAAAGGCTGGAAGCCGCGCGCAGGGAAAAAGCGGAAAAGAGGACGAAAAAGAAAGCCGAGAAGCAGGCGAAAGACTGAAATAAAAAAGGATCTTACCGAAAGTGGGCGAGATCCTTTTTTTTCGGGTTCGAGCAAGATCAAACTTCTTTTATGAACCAGCCGATCTCTTCGTCCTCGGGCGAGGGGAAGAAGGCGGCGTTTTCGAGCGCGGGCGCCGTTCGAATCCCGTCGATCGCATAGAGGACTTTTTCGCCGTCGCAGCTCTCCGCGATCCCGAGATAAAAGCGTTCGCCGTCTTCTTCGAGGACTGCCCATTTGCTTTTCGGGATCGCGTCTTCGAGGAAGGGAAAAGGCGCGCCGTGTTCGACGCGTTCCCGCGCGATCTCTTCTTTCGATAGGACCTTCTCGGGCGCGGCGATTTCTGCAATCTCCGTCTCAGCGGAGAGCGCGCTTTCGTCAGCCGTCGGCAGGGCTTTCGCGATCTCGGTCGTCGGCTTTTCTCGGTCGGATTCGTCGCAGTTTCCCCGCTCGTTTGCGTCGGGTGACTTCGGCTCGTCGGGAGCGCCGTTTCCTTGCCTATCTTCGATAAAACGCAGAAGCCGCCATCTTGCCGAGGCTTCGTCCGAGACCCCGAGCGATCCGAATAACAGCGCTCCGTTCCGTTCCGCGAGAAGGGCGACGGCGTCGCATTTTTTCAAAGAGATCGGCAAACGAAAAGCCTCGTTTTCTTCGGAAAACGCAAGAATCTTTCCGTTAATCTCCGCCGCTTTGAGGCGCGCGCCCGCCGCAAGAAAGATCGCGGTCGTCTCCTTCGCGCGCAGGGTCGCCGCACACGCGACGTTTTTGCCTTTCAAAATCATTTTTCCGATAAACATACTTTCCTCCGGATCGGTCGATACTCAAACGGGGCGCATTCGCTTCGGCGAAAGGTCGCTCGTTTGATTTTGTGTCAGAAAATAATTGCAATATTTGCTTTTATATACTATAATTATTTATCGGGGATATAATTTATTCCTCTGTAACTCATCGGGAGATAGGAATATGCGTAAAAAGTTTGTATTGGTTTTAGTCGTGGCGCTCGTTTTGATTACGGTCTTAACGGTGCTTTGCGCTTGCGAAAGCTATAAGGCTTCCGCGATCAAGCCCGCGGGCGATAAGAACGCGGCTGTCGAAAGCAACGGCGGGCTCGTCGTCAAGCAAGGCGGTTACCTCTATTTCGTTAACGGCTACACGGGTTATTTGAAAGAAAAGGGCAAGGATAACTGGTTCGGTAATGTCAAAAAGGGCGCGATCGTCCGCGTAAGTTACGCGCAGGACGGGACGCTCGGCACCGATTACGTCGTCGTCGTCCCGAAGAGCATTATGGCGGATTCCGAGAACGTCGGTTTCTCGATCTTCGGCAATTATATCTACTATGTCAGCCCGAGCGCGGAAGAAGACCGCTCCGGCGCCGTCCAAACGGACACGATCCAATTTATGCGCACCAAGCTCGACGGCACGGGCACCCAAGTCATTTTGAACGTTAAGGACACTTCGGTGAAGTATTCCTACACGCCCTCCGCTCTCGTTTGGTACGATAGCTCGAATAATAAGCTTTACAGCAAGAGCCTGAACGCGAAGAAGTTCAAGAAAAAGGATAAAGGTAAGTGCATCGACGACGAGATTTCGAGCGTGTACTTCCCGAAATGCGATTCCTACGATCCCGCGCAAAAGGGCAAAAACGCGAACGAGTTCGTTTTCTATACCAAAGCGTCCAAAGATTCTTTCGAGTACGGCAACACGCTGTACGTCGTCCATGCCTCCGGCTCGGATAAAAAAGCCGTCATCGGCCCCGAAAGCTATCAAGGCGGGAAGTACGCCGTCAGCGTCGTCGCGTCTTCCGTGACGGGCGGCAAACTCGCGATCTACTACACCAAGACTTCGTTCGTCGGGACGTCTTCCACCGGCACCGCCCTCGGAACGTTCGCCTATGAGTTCCAAGACACGTCCTTCACCTTCGGCGAAGGCGCGGAAGTCAAGCTTTCTTCCGAAAGCCTTTCGAGCCTGTATCCGATCTCCTATGCGAGCGGCATCGTGGCTGCGGGCAGCGGCAAAGCCGTCGTCTACTACACGAACGGCGCGGAACCCAAAACCTTCGGCGATCTTACGCTGAATACCCTCGTCGCCGTCGCGGAAGGAAAGTTCTACTATGTAAACGGCGATAATTTCCTCTGCTACTATGCGATGGATAACACCGAGAACGCCCATTACGCGTTGAACGAGAAGGACAAGGTCATGACCTCTTTCACGGGCGCGGAGTACTTCGGCGGATATCTCTATTTCATCAAGGATGACGACTACGATTACGTTTATCGCGTAAAACTCGCAGGCGTCACCGTGTACGATGCTTCCGCGTATTCTTACGAGCGCATCGGTATCGTCACCGCTTCCGATCAAGCGAAGATGGATAAAGAGGCGGAAGACGGCGAATCGAGCGATAAATAAAAACGGATCGCAAGGCGCCCGACGGTTTCGTCGGGCGCTTTTATTATAAAAACTTCGGAAAATTCCGAAGTTTTTTCGTATAATATAAGAATGCCCATTTGGTGGCTTCAAAAAAATACGGCGTTTTTATAAAAAAGGGTTTACAAATATTTCATTTATCCATATAATAATGGCGAAAACGGCAAACGCCGAAAAGGAGAATGTCTATGCCGAAGTACAAACTGTGTCCGCGTTGCGAATTGAACTATATTTTGGAAGACGAAGACTATTGCAGCGTTTGTAAAGACGAATTGCACGGAATTATCCCCGTTGAGGAAGAGGACGATCTTCTGACGAAGACTTGCCCCCGTTGCGGCGCTTTGATCTCGGAAGATATGGATTATTGCGAGAACTGCAAGCAGGACCTCGATCGCTTGAAGGCGCTCCACGAGGACGATGAAGATTGGGATGAGGACAAGATCGAGGAAGAGAACGAAGATCTCGAAGAGGATGAGGAGCTCGATACGCCGATCTCCGACGAAGACGTGGACGATGAGTTTGCGGACGACGATGAAGAAGAGGACGAGATCGAGGAATATCAGGACGAAGAAGACGAAGACGCGCTTCTCGGCTTCGATATGAACGTGGACGACGTCGAGGACGACGAGGACGACGAACCTCCGATGGACGACGAGGACGACGAATAACCTTCGATCGGTATTCAAGGATCATAAAACGCGCTACCATTCGCAAATCGCGGATTGTAGCGCGTTTTTTTTTGTTTTCGCACATACTGACGCTATGTACTATAATTATCACGCCGTAGCGAAAAGACTGATCCGAGAAGGGCATTTGACGTCCGCGCGCTTTTTCGACGTCTGGGGAAAGCTCGAAAATCCGCTCGTCCTCTTTTTCGATAACCGGAAACCGATGCCGATTCGAAAGGAGAGGGTCGCGGAGTACGCCGAACTCTTGTCCGAAATCGAAAGAAAGAAGTAAGCGGGCATAAAAAAGCCCCGCCGATCCGAGAGGAGAAGCGGGGCGGTTCGTCGAAAGCGACTGAATTTACATTTTGTCCGGCGCCGCGATCCCGAGAAGAGTCAAAGCGTTGTTTAAGACTTGGCGGACGGCGAAGGTCAGCGCGAGTCTCGCTTCTTTAACGCCGTTTTCCGCGTTCAAAATGCGGTTGTCGATATAATACTTGTTAAAGCTCTCCGCGACGTCTATGGCGTGGCGCGTAATGACGCTGGGCTCGCGCTTTTCCGCGGCTATGCGAACCGCGTCGGAAAAGCCCGCGATGAGACTGATCAGCTCGTGCGCGTTTTCGAGGCTCGTGAAGTCCGCTTTTTCGATATCGAACGCGCCTGCTTTTTCGAGAAGGCTGGACGCGCGCGCGTGCGTGTATTGAACGTAGGGGCAGGTCTCGCCGTCAAAGTTCAGGACTTTGTCGTAGCTGAACGTAATGTCTTTGATGCGGTTATTGATCAGCGCGCCGAAGATGACCGCGCCGACGCCGATCTGCTCCGCGATCTCGTCCTTATTTTCGAGATTCGGGCTTTTTTCCGTGATGATGTCTCGCGCTTTTTGTACGGCGGAATTTAAAACGTCTTCGAGGTAGACGACTTTGCCTTGGCGGCTGCTCATCGTCCCGTCCGCGAGGGAGACCATTCCGAACGCGACGTGTTCGAGATCTTTTGCCCACGGTTCGCCGAGAAGCTTTAAGACGGTGAAGACCTGCTTGAAGTGCAGGTTTTGCTGATACGCCACGACGTACAGGCATTTATAAAAATCGTAGGTGTTTTTTCTGTAATACGCCGCCGCGAGGTCGCGGGTCGCGTAAAGGGTCGCGCCGTCCGAACGGACGAGCAGGCAAGGGGGCATATCGTCGCCTACGTTGACGACTTTCGCGCCTTCCGAATCGACGAGAAGCCCTTTTTCGGTCAGCTTGTCGAGGACGGGCTGCATTTTATCGTTGTAGAAGCTTTCGCCCGCGTAGCTGTCGAATTCGATGCCGAGGCGATCGTAGACGCGTTTCGCTTCCGCAAGGCTGATGCGCTTGAATTTTTCAAAGAGCGCGAGGGCTTCGGGATCGCCGTCCTCGATCTTTTTGAAATAGGCGCGACCGAGATCGTTCAGCGATTCGTCCGTCTCCGCTTCTTGGTGGAAGCGGACGTACAGCTTGTGCAGGGCTTTTACGCCGCCTTTTTCGACCTCTTCCTCGTTGCCCCATTTCTTGTAGGCAACGATCATTTTCCCGAATTGCGTGCCCCAATCGCCGAGGTGATTGATGCGGACGACGTTATAGCCGAGGAAGGAGAATGCGCGTGCGAGCGCGCCGCCGATGACCGTCGAAGAAAGGTGCCCGATGTGGAAAGGCTTCGCGATGTTGACGGAAGAAAAGTCGATGCAGATCGTCTTTCCCGCGCCTTCGTTCGATTTTCCGTAATTCTCTTTTTCGTTCAAAACCTTTAAGAGGGTGCTCTTCGCGAGGTCTTCTCTCGAAAATTTGAAGTTCAGATATCCGTTCAGCGCGGAGCAGGATAAAAGGAAATCGGGGAGAGAAGCCGAGATCTCTTCCGCAAGCCCTTTCGCGATGTCCGCGGGGGATTTCCGAAGCGCTTTCGCAAAGCGGAAGCAGGGGAGAGCCACGTCCGCGAACGCGAGGTCTTTCGGGGCTGTCAAAAGGGAGAGGATCTCTTCTTCCGAAACGCCGTCTATATGGATGAGTTTTGCGATTTTTTCGTTATTATTCATATTATACGTTAAACCTAAACAGGACCACGTCGCCGTCTTTCATAACGTAATCCTTTCCTTCGCTGCGTACTTTGCCTTTTTCTTTCGCGACCGTCAGAGAGCCGCATTCCATAAGCTCTTCGTAAGAGACGACTTCCGCGCGAATGAATCCTTTTTCGAAATCGGTGTGGATCTTTCCGGCGGCTTGCGGCGCTTTCGTCCCCTTCGTGATCGTCCAAGCGCGCGTCTCTTTCTCGCCCGCGGTCAGATAGGAGATCAAGCCGAGAAGTTCGTAGCCCGCTTTGATCAGCATCGAAAGCCCGCTTTCTTTGAGCCCGAGTTCCTCGCGGAACATTTCGCGATCCTCTTTATCCAAAGCGGAAAGCTCCGCTTCGACCTTCGCGCAGAGTTTGATGACCTTTGCGCCTTCTTTATCCGCGATCGCGCGGACTTGCTTGACGTAATCGTTGTCTTCCTTGTTTACGTCTCCTTCCGCGATATTCGCGACGTAGATGACCTTTTTGGTCGTCAAAAGGAAGAGGGAGTCGTAGAACTCTTTTTCCTCGTCCGTCTGGGGGAGGCTTCTGCCCGGCTCGCCTTCGGAAAGGTGCGCGTACATCTTTTCGAGCATCTCGATCTCGGGGAGATATTTTTTATCGCCGCTTTTCGCTTGGGTCTTGACCTTTTGCAGACGCTTTTCTACGCTTTCGAGGTCGGAAAGGACGAGCTCGGTGTCGATGATCGAAATGTCGTCCTTCGGGGAGATCCTGCCTTCGACGTGGGTCACGTTCGGATCGTCGTAGCAACGGACGACGTGCGTGATCGCGTCCACTTCGCGAATGTGGGAAAGGAATTTGTTTCCGAGCCCTTCGCCCTTGGACGCGCCTTTTACGAGCCCTGCGATGTCCACGAATTCGAGGACGGCGGGCGTCACTTTCTTGGAAGAATAAAGCGCCGCGAGATCGTCTACGCGCTTATCGGGGACGGGGACGACGCCTACGTTCGGCTCGATCGTGCAGAACGGATAGTTCTGGCATTCCGCGCCCGCAGAGGTGATCGCGTTGAACAATGTGGATTTTCCCACGTTGGGGAGCCCTACGATACCGAGTTTCATTTTTTCGCACTTCCTTCGGCATAAAAGCCTTCGATATTTCGTAAATAATTATATCTTTTCCGCGCGCGGAAAGCAATTAAAAAAGAGCAAAACCATAGGGAGACGGAAATATGAGGTTTTTTAAGGCGATTTTAATCGGATTGACGCAGGGACTGACGGAGTTTCTTCCCGTTTCGAGCAGCGGGCATTTGCTCCTTCTCGAAAAATTATCGGTCGCGCCGCCGTCCGTCTTTTTCAATTTGATCTTGCATCTCGCCACGCTCGCCGCGGTCCTCGTCGTGATGCGGAAAGAGGTTTGGGAGATGATCCGCCATCTTCTTTCGTCCGATCTGAAATACGTCGCGCTTGCGTCTCTGCCGACCGCGGCGATCGCGCTTTTGATCTCGCGCTTTTTTCCTTCGCTTCTTCTCGGCGAGATGCTCGGATTCGGGTTTCTTTTGACCGCGGCGATCCTTTTTCTCGGGGAGCGTTTCGCGCCGTCCGATCGGCTGTTGAAGATCGGGGCGAAAAACGCGTTTTTAACGGGGATCGCGCAGGGGATCGCGGTTCTTCCCGGCGTTTCCAGAAGCGGCGCGACGATCTCCTTTCTCCGCCTGTCGGGCGTGGAGAGGGAAAAAGCCGTCGGGTTTTCTTTTCTCCTGTCGATCCCCGTTATCGCGGGCGGATTTCTCCTCGAAGGAATCGAAAGCGGCTTTCGGGTGGACGGAGCGGGGCTTCCCGAAATTCTTCTCGCGGCGTTCGCCGCGTTTTTGAGCGGCGTCTTTGCGCTGCGGTTTATGCTGCGAAAAATAAAAAAGGGCGCAAAGCCCTTTTGTTTCTACACTTTTGTCCTCGGAATCGCTTGTTTCTTTATCTTCTGATCATTTGTTCAACAGCGCGAAGAAACGATCGGGGATCTCCGTCCTTTTCAGCCCGCAGGTCATATCCACGCGGCATCTTCCCGCGTAGGAAACGACCGCGACGTTCAGCGGGGTGTTTCGGCTGATGTTCAGGAAGAAGCGAATATCTTTGACGACGCTCGCCGCCACGGGGGAAAGCTCGATCACGCCGACGTTGGAAAGGATCGCGGTCTGGCGAACCTTGTCGATGATCTTTTTGACGAGCTGGAAAGCGGGGCGTTTGATGCATAAGGGGATGAATTTGACGAGGGGCAGACGGAAACACTTGTTGATGTCGTCCACGCGGCGCTGCATTCCTTCCTTCGTGATCTTTTTGCGGAACTGCGCTTTGACCGTTTCCAAAATCGCGGGGAAAGAAAGATCGCTCGCGCCTTTTTCCACGTTGATCCTTTCGAAGCAAACGAAATTCTGCAAAGTGTCCGAGGGGAAGAACCTGCGCAAATTGACGGGGACGAAGAGAGAAAGCGGCTTTTTGAGCGGCGCTTCGTAATCTTCGAGGATCGCCGTAACGTAGCAGGCGGCGATGTATTCGGTGATCGTCGATTCGGCTTCTTTCGCTTTGATTTTCAGGCGGGGAAGGTCGATCTCTTCGGAGATCAAGCGGGGAACGGGGGAGTAATTTCCCTTTTTTCCGAGCGCGATGACGCTTCTTCCGTTATAGCTTTTGATCGAGATCTTGCGAAGGGATTTCTTTTTCGCGTAGGTAATAAACGCGTCGGAAAGCGTGAGTCCTCTCGAAAGATCGGTTTTCTCTTTCGTTTCCGAGACGATCTCGGCGTATCTCGTCAAGAGGTCGGATAAAAAGAACGCGCCGATATTGCCGTCCGTGACCGCGTGAAAGACTTCGAGAACGACTTCGTTTTCCGCGTAAGCCAAGCGGAAGGGGTAGCCGTTCGTGTCGGTTTTTTTCAAGGGAGAAAGAGGGGGCGCGGCGTCTTCGGTGACGAGGACGGGATCTTCCGACGCTTGCAGTTTGTGCCAAAAGAAGCCGCTTTTGATCTTCGATTTGAAATTCGGATAAAGAGGCAAGACCTCTTCGAGAGCGCGAGTAAGCGCGTCGGGTCGGACGGGCTCGATCAAAGTCGCGGAGAAACGGAAGTTGCTCTGCGTGCGCTTCGTTTGCATCATCGGATAAGCGAGCGCGGATAAATCGAGCGGATAGAATACCTTTTTCATATTACTCCGTCGCGGCGGCGGTCACCGGAAGGGTTACGTTGATGATTTTCAAAAGAGGATTGTTTTTGAAGAGCGGCTCGGAAATTACGCCGTTCAAGAGGAAGGTGTCCGCGGTGTGCGCCCAGTTTCCCTCGCCGTCGTCGAAATGGGCGATGGCGAGCCCCGCGCCCCAGAACACGGCGAGCAGGACGGCGACCATCATAATAACGCCGAGCACGCGATCGATCTTGCTCGGACCCGAATTGTGATCCAAGAACCGATAGATCTTTTTGCGGATGACGTTTCGGAGGATCAAAAGCGCGATGCCGAGGATCAACCAAACGACGAACTCGTAGATATATTTAACGATGACAAAGGATAAAGATTTGCGGAGCGAATCGCTCGGAACGGCTGCTTTTTCCGCCAAAGGAGCGACGAAAGAACCGACGTAGGGAACTTTCTCCGAGACGATCTCTTTCAACGCCTTCTCGCCGACGTACAGCGCGCCGTCTTCCTTGTATTTAACGGGAGTATCAAGTAAATCGCCGAACTCTCCGCCTTTCGGCAGTGCGTTTCCGATCGGATTCATCAAAACGGTCGCGGGAGGAGTGAATTTTACCTCGTTTCCTTTCCCGGTTTTCAAAAACAAAGGACAGACCAGCGACGAAATAAACGCGGCGCCGACGGCGATCACGAGGATCATAAATAATCCGAAGAACAATTTTGCTCCGCCTTTGATCAATCCTATGACGGCAAACGCAACGGTTAAGCCGATTATAACAAAATCCATAATACCCATAAGGCTATTATATAATAATCAAAAGACAAAATGCAACATAATATTTCATTCCGCGCGCAGGGAAAAGAAGGGAAGCGGAAAGGCGGCGTCTTTGCCTTGCAAGGCAGGATTGATTCGCGAAAAAAAAGCCGAGATCGCTCTCGGCTTTCCTTTCTTTATGGTTTCGGTGAGATCAGTGTTGGCTTTTATACTCGTTTTTATACGAGGGGTTCGAGACTTTCGGGAATGTGATCGTCGTGGAACCTACGCTCGTTACGCTGTACGAAACGGGCATATTTACGTTGTAGCCCGCCGCTTCGGCTTCCGCTTTTTGTTCGGCGGTCATTTCGGGGTGCGCTTTGCATTTGATCTCGACGCCGCCGTCTTTAACGAACAAACCTTCTACGTCTATCACCATTTTCGTTTGATTGAAAATGATATAGACTTCGGGTCCTGTGTACTTATACTTTTTCCCGACGCTTTTGTAGTTCTTTCCGTTGAAAAGATTCGCTCTCGTGTCTTCGCTGACGCCGTTCGATCTTTGGGAACAGTAGGCTTTGAAGGTTTCTTCGTCCACCGCGCCGACCTTCCATTCGTTCGAGTTGACGTCTCTGGCGTAGACGAAATAGAAGCCTTCGTCCGCTTCGAGATAGCCTTCGTCGGTCTGCGTTACGCCGTTCGAGACGGTGGTTACGCTCCAAAAGATAGCGCTTTCGGTGACTTTGTAGACGCTCGTTACTTCGGCTGCGTTCGCGCCCATGGAATAGGAGACTTTGTTGATCTGCGTAAAGTTGGTCGGCATATTCGAGGAAGATTCTTCTTCGTCGCCTGCGGCGAGCGCGGAGAGCGCTTCGAGGGCTTCTCCGCTCAGTTTACCGCTGATGATCGAGAGATTTTCAAAGAAACAACCGCAGAAAAGCGCGAGGGAAAGGGTAAGGACGATTGCGATAAAAAGGATCGAAATAAGTTTCTTTTTCATTGTTTTTTCCCTCCGATTATTCTTTGTCCTGAGATGCGTCGCTTTCCGCGGGAGTCTCTTCTCCCGTCGCGTCTTCAACGGGGATCTCTTCCGCGGTTTCAAGAGCGGCTTCCGCGCTCTCGGCGGGTTCTTCGGTCACATTTTCCGCGTTCTCCGCGGGTTCTTCGGTCGCATTTTCCGAGGCGGGTTCTTCGGTCGTCGCCGAGTCTTCCGCGCCGCTTTCGACTTCCGCCGCTCCGGTGTTCTCGGAGACGTTCGTCAAGATATCCGCGATTTGCGCTTTCGTCAAACCTTTGCCGAAGCTCTTACGCAGGATGAGAAGGACGATTTCGGTAAGGGCCATCAAGGCGACGGCGATGAATTCGAAGAGGAGCGCGTACTCTTGCTCGGGACTGACGGAAAGAAAGGATCCGCCGTTATTCGCGGTCGAACCCAGCGCCATCATCGGAAGGACGGAGACGGAGAAAAGGAAGAGCGCGTACACGAGGTGCGTGCAGTGCGCGCCGCCGTTTTTCTTCGGGGAGCAGGAGAGAGAGATCCTTCGGAGCGTTTTCGCGAGATACTTGGTCGAGATCAAAGCGAAGAAGGTCGCGACTCCGATCATCGCGATGTCGATGATGACGTCAAGATTGATCTTATTCTTGTTCGAGAAGAAGAGGATGAGTTTCCCGATAAAGTTCGAGAACACGCCCGATTTCAAAAGATTCAGGAAGAAGAAGACGAACGCGCCGATCGAGAAAAGGGAGACGGCTTGAACGGCGTTCGCATAGCGGATCTCCTTTTTGTCCCAAGCGTGAAGCCTCGTGAACGCGATATTGACGAGAGTGCCGACGCCCGAAAGAATCACCATGATCCAAGTGAAATTCGTGGGAACGACGGAATCGCTGAGCCCCGCAGCGAGAATGACGGTCAACGGGTGAACGACGATCTTCGGCATCCTCTTCGAAAGTTTCGCCGCGCCGATCACGGGGTCTTTCAAGTTTGCGAGCGCGCCGATCAGGGTCACGAGGGCAAGGATGAAGAAGACGATCGGGAGAATCAAAGAAAGGAGCTCCGCCAAAAAGACTCCGATCACCGAGGGGATGCCCGAAGCGAGCATTTCGCCGACTTTTCCATCATCCATCGAAGAAGGATCGTCGGGAATCATCGGACCCGAGAGCGCCGAAAGTACGATCACGAGGTCTCTTAATTCCTCGCGGATCTCGCCGTCTTCATTGACGAAAATGTCTTTGACCTTTTTCCCGATCTCTTCCATTTTTGCGCTGTCATTGACGTTTTTCAATATTTCTCCCATAACGGTCCCGATTTTGAAGATGGGTTTTACGGAGGAAATCATATTCAAGACGGATATTTCGACGGAAGCGTTTTCGAGATCCAAGGAATCCATCAGCTTACGGATCGCCGCTTTCTGCTCTTCGGCGGATTCACCGGACGACTGACTTTCGATATACTCGAATAGGTTTTCAATGGAAGTTTTCGTCTTTTCCGTGACGACGATCTTCGTCAGCGGCATAAAGGCGAGGAAGGTGCAGACGAGGACGAGGATAAGGGACACGAGAATGTGGATCCTTGCCATCGGCTTGCGGGGTGCGTTCACACAAAGCATAGCTATCTCCTTTATTCTATATTGTTGATAGAATTTATTAAATTTCCTTAATAATATCAAAAAATCAAGAACGATGTCAATACACACTTGAAAAAATGAGAGATAAAAAAGGGAAAACGTAAAAAGAAGATTTCGATTTGAGAGTAAAAAACCTCACTCTTGCAAAGTTCGTATTTTCGGAAAAACGCAGGGCGAAAGGTATTGCTCGGTTTTCGCGCGGTCATACTTTTGATATGAGAAAAGAAACGGTTGTGATCTGTATCGGGAGCGACAAGGTGTCGGGCGATATGCTCGGACCTCTCGTCGGTAGCGCGCTTCGGGAGGACTACGATCTGCCCGTCCCCGTCTACGGCGCGGTCGGCGAAAGCGTAAACGGCGTTAATCTCGATTCCTACGTCAAAATGATCAAAAAGCGTCACGCGGGTTCCGCTTTGATCGCGGTGGACGCCGCGCTCGGGAAAGAATCGGACGTCGGGAAGATCCGCCTCAAAAGAGGGGGCGTAAAGGCGGGCGGCGCGCTGAATCGGAAATCGGATGCGGTCGGAGATCTCGGGATCGTCGGGATCGTCGCGAAAGAGAGCGATCCGAAGGACGTGGTCTCCGCGCTTCTCGCGGTTCCGTTCGAATTCGTTTCAGAGATCGCGGCGACGATCGCGCGAGCGATCAACGCGGTCCTCGGCGGCGTGTAATCGAAGAGCTCTCGCTTTCGTCTTCGCGGCGACGAAATTCCCCGCAGGAAGCGCGCTCGATCGCCGCTTTCCGAAAATTAAAAAACTTTTGTTGAATAATGGTTTCCGCTATGATATAATATACTATCGAAAAAAGTATCTTCTTTTTCGGAAAGAAGACCGTTTTGGAGGCATAAATGTTCAGAAGCAAGGCGTCAAGGACGGCAAGCGTCATTATAACGATCATCCTTTGCATCGTGCTCGTCGTGATTCTCGTGGAGCTGTTCGTCCAGCATCCCGAAGAGCTTTCGTACGACGAATTTTTCAAGAAACTCGGCGATGGAAAGGTCAAAAGCGTATACGTCGAAGGCAATTACAAAATGAACGTGCTGTACGTCGGCACGAAGTCGAAGTCCATTTCCAACAATCCGGACGCATTCGTCTACGTCCCGAATCGTTCCGACCCGATCGACAAGATCTATGAGTACGTGGATGAAGGAAGGGCGGCGGCGGTCCCCGCGATCGTCTATAACGATCCCTCGAAAAACAGCATTTGGATCTCCCTTTTGCCTTTCGTCATCGGGATCGTCCTCGTCGGCGTCTTGCTCTTTATTTTGAATCGACAGAATATGAGCGCGAATAACAAAGCGATGAGTTTCGGCGCGACCAAAGCGCGCGTTACGGGCAACGTAAAAGAGAGATTTTCGGACGTAGCCGGCGCGGAAGAGGAAAAGGAAGAGCTGAAAGAGATCGTGGAGTTTCTGCGCGCTCCCGCGAAATTCCAAGAAGTCGGCGCAAGGATTCCGAAAGGCGTTTTGCTCGTCGGTCCTCCGGGAACGGGTAAGACCTTGTTCGCGAAAGCGGTCGCGGGCGAAGCGGGCGTCCCGTTTTTCAGCATAAGCGGCAGTGATTTCGTCGAGATGTTCGTCGGCGTGGGCGCGTCTCGCGTGCGCGATCTTTTCATTCAAGCGAAAAAGAATATGCCGTGTATCGTCTTTATCGACGAGATCGATGCGGTCGGCAGACAGCGCGGCGCGGGTCTCGGCGGCGGCCATGACGAGAGAGAGCAGACTTTGAACCAACTCCTCGTCCAAATGGACGGCTTCGAGCCGAACGACGGCGTCATCGTCATGGCGGCGACCAACCGCGCGGATATTTTGGATCCCGCGCTTCTCCGTCCGGGCAGATTCGATCGTCAGATCTACGTCAACGCGCCCGACGTCAAAGGAAGAGAAGAAATTATGCGCGTCCATTCGCGCAATAAGCCCCTTTCGGGCGATATCGATTTCAAGACCGTCGCGAGGCTGACGATCGGCTTTACGGGCGCGGACATCGCGAACCTTTTGAACGAAGCCGCGATCCTCGCCGCGAGAGCGAACCGCCGCGTGATCTTGATGCAGGATATCCTCGAAGGGATCAACAAGGTCATTATGGGCCCGCAAAAGAAGAGCCGCGTCGTTACCGAGACGGATAAGCGCATTACCGCCTATCACGAAAGCGGTCACGCGATCGTCGCGAAGGTCCTCGAAAACTGCGACGAGGTTCAGGAAGTCTCGATCATCCCTCGCGGAATGGCGGCAGGCTACACGCTGACGCGCCCCGAAACGGACGACAATCACGTTACGAAGAATAAGCTCCTCGACGAGATTTGCATGATGCTCGGCGGCAGGGCGGCGGAAGAGATCGTCATAAAGGACATTTCGACCGGCGCGAGCAACGATATCCAGCGCGCGTCCTCGATCGCCCGTTCGATGGTCTCCGAATGGGGTATGAGCGACGTGATCGGGAATATGTACCTCGGAAGCGACCGCGAGGTCTTCATCGGAAAGACCTACGGGCAGCATAGCGACGTCAGCGAGACGATGTCCGGCGTCGTGGATGACGAGATCAAAAAGATCATCGACGAAGCCTATAAGCGCGCGCTCGGCATTTTGAGCCGCCACCGCGAAATTATGGAAAAGATGGTCACCCTTCTTTACGAAAAGGAAACGATCTTCAAGGACGAAGTGGACGCCTTGTTCGAGGGCGCGTCGGTCGAAGAGATCCTGAAAAAAGATAAGACCGAGAAGAAAGAACCGTCCGCATCTGCGGAAACCCTCGTTCCTCCCGTCGAGATCGTCCCCGAAAAAGCGGAAGAGGAGCCGATTGCGCTTCCCGCGGAAGAGGAAACCGTTCTTTCCGCCGATCCCGCGGACGAACCGACCGAGAAGAAAGACAAAGAATAACTTTGATTAAATCAACAAAAGAAAAGCGCGGAATGAATCCGCGCTTTTCTTATTCGTTATCAAATAAAAAGAATTCGGATTGTATTATGAGTTCTTGATTTTGCATATCGATCACGATCATAAACCCACATCTATAAACAAATCCGTAATCTTTACTTACCAAACATTTTAAGCGGTTGATGTCATCATTATATCCGCGACGATCCGTGGACTTTTTCATTTCAATACAGATTAAGTTAAACATACCGTAATGATTATCGAATCCACGCTTATGAACAATCAAATCGACAACAATATTTTTGCCATTTAATATTTTTGGGTCGCCCTCATTTCCGTTTGAGCCTCGGTTATATTCGACGTCAACAGATATATTGCGGAATTCTTCGGTAGTCGGTAATTCGTCCTCTATGCAACGCGCAAATGAAGAACAAATACAACGTTCGCTTACATCGTTTTCAATTAAATACTTATGGCGGCGATTAAAAACGTGAATCGCATTTTGTATGATCTGTCGTAACTCATTATTATTCATCAATAAAGTAGCTCCATTTGAATGTGAAAGGTAAAAGCGATGCGCGACGTATGGTCTGAGATATGCAACAAAAAGCGGCGAACCGAGCGCATCTATGTACGTTTCTTCGCCGCTTTGTCTCTTGCCATAAAGCAGATTGGTTTTTCGTTCGCTTAAAACTCCGCGTTTTTAACGGTGCGCGGGAAGGGAAGCACGTCGCGGATGTTTTGGATTCCCGTGACGTACATAACGAGCCTTTCGAAGCCGATACCGAAGCCTGAGTGCTTCGTTCCGCCGTAGACGCGGAGATTTCTGTACCACCAATAATCCTCTTTTTTGAGACCGAGCTCGTCCATTCTCTTGTCGAGGTAATCGAGCCTTTCTTCTCTTTGGCTTCCGCCGACGAGTTCGCCGATTCCGGGGACGAGAAGGTCCATCGCCGCGACGGTCTTGCCGTCCTCGTTCATACGCATATAGAACGCCTTGATATCTTTCGGATAGTCGGTCAGGAAGATCGGGCGCTTAAAGTGCTTTTCGGTCAGATAACGCTCGTGCTCGGATTGCAGGTCGCATCCCCAGTAGACGGGATACTCGAATTTTTCACCGCATTCTTGCAGGATCTTGATCGCTTCGGTGTACTTGACTTCTTTGAATTTGAGATCGAGCATTTTGTTTAAGCGATTCAAAAGGTCTTTATCGACGAACTTATTCAAAAACTCGATATCCTGCGCGCAACGATCCAAGGTGTAGCGGACGGAGAATTTCAAAAGGTCTTCCACGAGCGCCATATTGTCTTTGAGGTCGGCGAACGCGATTTCCGGCTCGATCATCCAAAACTCCGCGGCGTGGCGCGAGGTGTTGCTGTTTTCGGCGCGGAAGGTGGGACCGAACGTATAGACGTTACTGAACGCCATGCAGAAGGTTTCGACGTTGAGCTGACCGGAGACGGTCAAACTGGTCTTTTTGCCGAAGAAATCTTTGGAATAATCGATCTCGCCCTTATCCGTCCTCGGGACGTCGTTCATATCGAGGGTCGTGATCTGAAACATTTCGCCCGCGCCTTCGCAGTCGCTCGCGGTGACGATCGGCGTGTGGACGTAAATAAATCCGTGATCGGCAAAATAGCGGTGGATCGCCTGCGCGAGGACGGAGCGGATGCGGAAGACCGCGTTAAAGGTGTTCGTCCGCGGGCGGAGATAGGCTTGCTCGCGCAAGAATTCCAAGGACGCCGCTTTCTTTTGGATCGGGAAATCGGGGGTGGAAGCGCCTTCGATGACGATCTCTTTCGCGAGAAGCTCGAAGGGTTGCTTGGCTTCGGGGGTCAAAACGAATTCGCCTTTGACGCGGATCGCCGCGCCTACGTTCTGCTTGACGACCTCGTCGAAATTCGCGAGATTTTCTTTTTCCGCGACGACTTGGAGCTTATTGAAGCAGGTGCCGTCCGAAAGTTCGATGAATTTATCGTTGCGAATGGTTTTGATCCAACCGCAGACGAGGAGTTCTTCGCCCGAAGAAGGGGTATTAAAATACAAATCTTTGATAAAAGTCCTTTTCATACGTCTTACCTCGAAATTATTCTATCACGAAACGCGCGAAGGGGCAAACGATTCTTAGCCCTCTTCTTTGAAGGGAACGAAAGTCAAGCCGAAACTCTCCTCGACGGGGAGAGAAAAGACGATGCCGCGTCCCGGCGTGTCGAGCCCTACGGCCTTCGAGATCTCTTTCATGACGTCCGCGCGGATCTCCTCTTTGACGAGGATGATCGCGACTTCTTTTTCTTCCTGAATGTTCATCGCGAAGAAACGCTTGGCTTTTTCGCCGCCCGTGCCGCGACCCGTCATGATCGTTCCGCCCGTCGCGCCCGAAGCGCGCGCCGCGTCCATGACGAGATCGGCAAATCCTTTATTGACGACGACGACGATCAAACTGCATTGTACTTCTTCCATATCAAACCTCCGCTTCTTCCGCGAAACAGGAGAGGACCCTCTTGTCCGCGATGCTTTGAACGTGCAGGGTAAACGCGACCCCGCCTCCTTTTCCGATGTGAAACCGTTCTTCCAGCGCGCCTTTGACGTCCGGAACGAGCTCCGAATTGACGAGGAACGCGACCAAATCTTTGTTTATATCCCCGATCCCGAGGAGGTTGAGCCACTGCTGCTTCGCCGTTCCGTGTCCGAGCATCGCCACGAATCCGAAAGCGCGGTCGGAAAAATAGGCGCTTACGGCGTCTGCCTTTCCGCGTTCGACGATCGCGACGACCAAACTCAATCTCGTTTTCTTTTCCATAGTTTCTCCTTTAATCGAGGTCGATGATCTCGATTTCTTCGGATTGTTGCTCCGCGATTTCGGCGGGAGCGTTAATCGCGCCGACTTCTTCAAGCGCGGAGGCGGGCTCCGCGGAGAGCTCGGGCAATTCTTCGATCTCTTCCGCAGCAAAGGCGGGGGCGGGGATCCGAGGCGCTTCCGTTTTCTTCTTTTCCGCGAGTTTCGCTCTCAAAGTTACGGTAAGCCCGAGCCCTTGCAGAACGATCAGCGGAGACATCGCGACCATCGCCACGAGCCCATAGGCGTATTTGATGATATCCTCTTCTCCGTTGATCGCGAGACACGCGCCCGCCGCAAGAGGGAGAAGAAAAGTCGCCGTCATCGGCCCGCTCGCGACGCCGCCGCTGTCAAACGCGATCGCCGTGTAACTCTTCGGCGTAAAAAAGGAAAGCAGGATCGCGATGGCGTAGCCGGGGAGGACGAGCCACCAAATGCTGAATCGGAAAAGGATGCGGAGCATCGAAAGCCCGACGGACAGCCCGACGCCGATCATCAAGGTCAAAAGGACGTGCGTCTTTTTGATCGCGCCGCCGCTGATCTTTTCGATCTGATCGTTCAGGACGTGGACGGCGGGTTCCGCCGCAACGATCATAAAACCGATCAGACAGCCGAGCGGAAGAAGGACGTAGCCGTGATTTTCGCCGAGCCGCCTTCCGATCTCTTCGCCCGCCGCGCTGAAACCCGCGTGCGCGCCCGTCATAAAGAGGACGAGCCCGAGATAGGTGTACAGCAAGCCGAAAACGATGCGCCAAAACGCCAAAACGGGCAAATTCTTGTTTGCGGAAAAGCGAAAGATCAGGAAGAAGACGGCGATCGGTCCGATCGCGATCGCCATGTCGCGAAGTTGATTCAGGAAAGTCAGTCCGTAGACCCGAAGAAGAGGACCGGAGAGGATCTCCGTTTCGGCGCGTACCGCCGAAACGTCCGAGAAAAGCCCGAGCAACATAACGGAGAGAAGAGGTCCGATCGACGCGAGCGCGACGAAGCCGAAACTTTCGTCCGTTCCCGTCCTGCCGCCGATCGCGGAAACGCCGACGCCCATCGCGATGACGAACGGAACGGTCATCGGACCGGTCGTTACGCCGCCGCTGTCAAAAGAAAGAGGCAGGAACGCTTCTTTTCCGAGCAAGGTCAAGAGGAGCGCGAGCGCGAAGACGAGGGCGTAAGAGACGATCAAAAGAAGGCGAAGGGAGATCCCGAAGATCACGCGGAGCATCGAAAGCGCCAAAAACACGCCGACGCCGACCGCGACGAGGGCGATCAAAAGCCATTTATTGATCGATGAGGAAAGCCCCGAAGCGAGGACGGAGAGATCGGGTTCGGCGACCGTTATGATCATTCCGATCAAAAGCGCGACGACGATGATCAGGGTAAGATTTCGTGTCTTCGTCGTCGTGGAACCGACCATTTCGCCGATCGGGATCATCGCGACTTCCGCGCCGATCGAGAATAAACTCATTCCCGCGATCACGAGCGCGCAACCGATCAGAAAGGAAAAGAAAAGGCGCAAAGGCAAGGGCGCAAGGGTAAAAGAAAGGATCGCGACGAGGATCGCGATGGGCAGAGTCGAAGCTAAACTTTCTTTTATTTTGGAAAAAATCATACGCCGCCTTTATCAAAACTATTTGTTATTATACCATATATAAAAGGTTCGTGTAAAGAAGGCGCGCCCCCGTGATCGGGAGAAAAAAAAGGAAAAGTCTTGACGAAAAGGGCGAGAACGAGTATACTTCTTTTATTCGGATAGAGGCGCGCGTCTTATGATAAACCGCAAAGCAGGCTCGTTTGCGGCGGGAAAGGAGGACGCGCCGAGGGTGAAAACGAAACCTGTGACCGTTTGATCCCGGGGCGCGAGAGAATATCTCGCGGACTGTCGCCGGAAAGGCGGAGAGCTATCGGACGGGACTTCTTCGGTTTGGCGGGCGGCTCTTCGCGCCGCTTTTTTTATTGAAAAGCGTCTGATCGATCACAATGCGCCGCAAGGCGCGAAAGGAGAAAAATATGGTAGGTACTTTTTGGGCGTTCGTGCCCGCAATCATCGCGATCGTGCTCGCGCTTGTGACGAAGCAGGTTTATCTCTCGCTTTTCGCAGGTATTTTCGCGGGCGCAATGTTCCTCGCGGGCGGAAACCCGATCGAGGCGATTAGCAATTTGTTTATAACGATGGGCGGTCAACTCGGCGGCAACGGCGGCATTTTGATCTTCCTCGTTATTCTCGGCATCTTCGCCGTCCTTATGGTCAAGACGGGCGGTTCGAAGGCGTACGGCGAATGGGCGACCGGTAAGATCAAGACCAAGAGAGGCGCGGAACTCGCGACCGTCGGTCTCGGCGCGTTGATCTTCGTGGACGACTACTTTAACTGCCTGACCGTCGGAAACGCGATGCGCCCCGTGACGGATAAACACAAGGTCTCTCACGCGAAGCTCGCGTATCTTATCGACGCGACGGCGGCTCCCGTCTGCATCATCGCCCCGATCTCTTCTTGGGCGGCGGCGGTCGCGGGCTATGCGGACGGCGGTATCGTCGCGTTCATCAAAACGATCCCCTTTAATATGTACGCGCTCCTTACGATCGGCTTTATGGTTTTGACCGTTTTGCTGCGTTTGGACTTCTTCAAAATGAGAAGAAACGAAAAGATCGCGAAAGAAACGGGAGACCTCCTCGCGGGCGAGACCGATCTTCCGACCAAGGACGTAGAAGCGGACGAGAAAGTCAAAGGCAAGGTCATTAACCTCGTCTTCCCGATCGTTACGTTGATCGTCTGCTGCGTCGGCGCGATGATCTATAACGGCTTTTTCTATGATTGGGACGCGTGCGTCGTCGGGACGGCGGTTCAATCGAAGAACGTCCTCGAAGCGTTCAGCAACTGCGACGCGGGCTCCGCGCTCGCGATGGGCTCTTTCATCGCGCTCGTCATTACGCTCGTCTTCTACCTCGTGACCAAAGCGATCACTTTTAAGGCGAGTATGGAATCCATCGTGGACGGCTTTAAGTCGATGGTCCCCGCAATCCTTATTTTGACTTTCGCTTGGACGCTCGGCGGCATTATGGGCGCGAAGGGCGCGGGTCTCGACGATTTCGGCAAAGTGGTCGCGGACGGAACGCTCAACGCAAAAGCGTTCGTTCAGGCGAATATCACGGCGGACAGTATGGCGCTCGGCGTGATCCCCTTCGTCTTCTTCCTGATCGCTTGCCTGCTTTCTTTCGCGACGGGAACTTCTTGGGGAACCTTCGGCGTCTTGATCCCGATCTCGACCGCGGTCATGTCCGCGACGACGAGCGAAGGCTTGTTCTTCCTTACGATGTCCGCCGTTCTCGCGGGCGCGGTTTACGGCGATCACGTCAGCCCGATCTCGGACACGACGATTATGGCGTCTTCCGGCGCGCAGTGCAATCATATCGATCACGTTAAGACCCAACTTCCCTATGCGACGATCGTCGCTTTGATGTCGGGTGTCGTCTACCTCGCGATGGGCTTCATTTGTTCCACGAAGGTCGGGCATTCTTACGGCGCGAGCGCGGGTATCACGCTTGCGATCGGCTTCGGGATCCTCGCGGGCGTCATCGTCCTTTTGGCGATCCTGAACAAGAAAGGGATCATCGAGACGATGGATAACAAACTCTTGAATTTCTTCGCGAAACATCCCAAAGAGCGTCCGATCGAAGAAACGGTCCAAGGCGGTTCGGAAGTGACGGACGAGATCGAAGAAATGCAAAACGACGCGAAGATCGAAAAATAAGAGCGGTCTT